>NZ_MUZW01000029.1:0-7784 GCF_003266085.1 Methanosphaera sp. DEW79
ATCAATGGTCAAGAATACACCACAACCACTGATAATGATGGTAAATACAACTACATATATACTACTATCACTTTAGATGAAAATATTGTTAGTGTAAATTATCTTGGTAATAACAAGTACAGTCCTAGTAGTAATCAAACATCATTTAATGTACGTAAAATAAATACAAATCTATCCATTGATACAATTGATGATACAACAGTAGGAAGAGATATCACTGTTAGTGGTGTTCTTACTGATGAATTTGGAAACATATTAGCAAACACAAACATAACAATAATAGTTAATGGAAATATATTTAAAGCAACAACAGATGTTAATGGAGTATATAACTATGGATACACCATAGATGTAACTGGATTACATCGTGTAGATGTTATATATTCAGGAAATACAACACATTTCCCATCAAACAATAATACTTCATTTAATGTACGTAAAATTGATACAAATCTATCTATTAACACAATTAATGATACAACAATCTCTAGTAATGTGGAAGTAAGTGGAACACTTACTGATGAATATGAAAATATCTTGCCAAATACTACAATAACAATAAATATAAATGGTCAAGAATACACCACAACAACGGATAATAATGGTAAATACAACTACACATACATGGTAAATACATTAGATCAAAACACTGTCATTGTAAATTATCCTGGTGATGATAAATATAATTCAGCAACTACATTTACAACATTCAATGTAAGAAAAATAAATACAAAGCTATTTATTAACACAATCAATGATACAATAGTAGGACAAGATATTAATGTAGGTGGAGTTCTCAAAGATGAATTTGAAAACATATTAGTAAACACCACAGTAGAAATAACAATAACCAATCCAAAAGGTACAAAAAATACATATACAACAACTACAAATGAAGAAGGTATGTATTCAGTAACATATGCTGGAAACATAGATGGAACATATAAAGTAGAAGTAAATTATATTGGAAACAACACATATAATTCATCAAGTAATGAAACATCATTCAATACAAGAAAAATAAATACAAAACTAATAATAGATTCAATAGAAAACACAACAATAGATACAAATATATTTATAACAGGAAAATTAGTAGATGAATTTGGAAATATTGTACCAAATACATTTATAAATATAACTGTTAACAATAACATGATAGAGTTATATGTAGATGCAAATGGAACATTTACATGCATATACAAAACAAGTATTTTAGGAGAAAATAACATAACACTACAATACAATGGAAATGACACATATAATCCATCAAGTAATGAAGCATCATTTAATGTAAGAAAACTAAAATCAACAATTGTAGTAGATTCTATTGTTGGTTATATTGGTGAGAATATTACATTAACTGCAAGAATTACTGATGAAAATGGAAAACTTGTAAATGGGGGAAATATTGTATTTAAATTTAATGGTAAAACATTACGTGAAGATGGAAGATTTGACTCCACAGCAAGTCCAATGAAATTTAAAGTTGTAGATGGAATTGTAAAATATATAACAGTTGCAGATGCATATCTTAGAAATGTAAAACACATAACAGCCACATACAGTGGATCATATAATTATGAAAGTTCAAAAGCAGAATATAATCATGTATTACTAAACAAACGTAGTGCACAAATAAATGTAACAGTTACACCAAACTTCACAAAACAAAATACAAAAATAGTATTCAATGCAACAATCAAAGATGTAACAATAAATGGAACAAATACAAGTATTATAAATAATAATGGAAAAGTAATCTTTAAAATCAATGGTAAAGTCGTAAAAGATGAAGATGGTAATATAATCTTTGTAAAAGTAGTAAATAATTCTGCTAACTACACATATTACATACCAAATGGTATGGCATCAGTATACAACAACAGTGTTTTAAGAAATTATACTGTTGAAGCAGTGTATGGAAATCCATTATATGATTCAGATACAAGAAATACAACAATATTCAATGTGGAACAATCACCTATTAATATTAATGTAGCGAATATCACAATTAATAAAAACACAAACAAACTTACATTAAAAGCAAATATCACAGATTATCAAGAAAATCTAGTTGTAGGAACAAATAAGATATGTTTAAAAATTAATGATAAAACATTAACTGATGAATCTAACAATACAATCTACTATTATATAACAGATGGAATAATTGATTTAAGTAATATCACAGTACCAGCAATTAATAATTACCACAATATTACCATAGTAGCTGGTGAAAGATATGCATATAAATCAAATAAAATCACATCAACAGATATTAATGTAGTAGATAAATAGAATTCATCATCTCCTCCTATTTTTTTTTTAAATAAAATTACTTTCAAAATTACTCTAAAATACATATTATAGCTATATATTAGTAGTTATCATATAGTAATTAGAAGATGAAACTTATGACAGAAACATTAGAAAATATTTTAAAAGCTAATAAAAAGTATTCAGAAAAAATTAAAAATCAAAAAAAACTACCACATAATGCGAAATTTGCAATAGTAACATGTATGGATGAAAGAATTGATCCTGTACAATTTGCTGGACTTAGAAATAATGCACATGTAATACGTAATGCTGGTGGAAGAGTAACTGATGATGTTATTAGATCACTTATAATTTCACATAAATTACTTGGAACACAGGAATGGTATGTAATACAACATACAGATTGTGGAGGAATGACATTTACAAATAATGAAATCACAGAACTTCTATCAGAAAGTCTTGAATCTGCAGAATACGGAGAAAATGGGTGGTATAATCCAAGTAAAGAAGGAGGATCTGTAGAGGGACAATATATTAATTTTTATCCAATAGATAATATTGAAAAAACAGTAACTGATGATGTTACACGTCTTAAAAATCATCCATTGGTACCATCTAATATTCCAATATATGGATACATATATGATGTTGAAAGTGGGGAATTAATAAAAGTTGACAAGGCCTGTTCCATAGGTACCTCTTGTGAATAGATTCATCTATATTCTTTTTTATTTTTTTTATGAGTGGTAAAAACTATTTTTTTATATAAAAATTACTACTAATATAACATAACATATTTAAATAAGGTTATATATAAATTATATTATTATTCTTAAGTTTACTTATCTAGATTTTATGTATTTTTCATAATTTCATTCCTTGCACTTAAGAAGAATATTCTATATTTTTTAGAGGATTAGATATTTTTGAGTAGAAGAAAACGACCTAATTGGATAAACACTATAGCACTCGAGAGGATGCAGATACTGTTTGAACAAGCAGAGAAGGAATTTTCAAAACACCCAGAACGATCTGATCGATATGTTAAGTTAACTCGTAATATCTCTACTAAATATAATATACCATTACCTAATTATTGGCGAGGAAGGTTTTGTAAAAATTGTAATAAATTCCTTAAACCAGGGTCTAACTTAAGAGTAAGACTTTCTAACAACACTATTTCTAGAAAATGTCTAGAATGTGGTGATTTAAAGAAGGTTCCTTACACTAAAAAAAACTAGGGTTATATAATAAATAAATGGAGTAATGATTAATTTGAGCAAAGTCCAGAGTAGAAAAGAGATAATGAGAAATTCTTTAAATGCTATTGAAATTAATATTGGTAAAAATGGTATTAATGACAATGTAATTGAAGAAATAAAACGTCAATTAAAAGCTGGAGAAATTGTTAAAGTAAGATTTTCTAGAAATATTGCTTCTAATAAGGACGAATTCCTAGAAACTATTGTTACTAAAACAAAATCTAAGTTAATTGATGTTCGTGGTAATGTAGCTGTATTATATAAGAGAAAGTAATCTCTAAAAGTATAGGTAAAAACTAAAACATTATAATTTAATAGGAGGCAAATTAAACCATGACAACAGCATTTGATGTACCTGCTGAAAGTTTAATTAGCGCAGTAAGTAAAGAATTAAAAGAAAATGATAAAATAAACACACCAACATGGGCAATGTTTGTTAAAACAGGAGTTCATAAAGAACGCAGACCTGAAAACCCTGATTGGTGGTATGTAAGAACAGCAGCTCTTTTAAGAAGAGTATATGTAGATGGTCCAGTTGGAATTAGTAGATTACAAACTAAATATGGTGGCAACAAAGATAGAGGAACTAGTCCTGAAAAATTCAAAAGAGGTAGTGGATCTATTATCAGACATGCATTACAACAATTAGAAGCTGCTGGATATGTTCAACAATCTGAAGAAGGAAGAACTGTAACACCTGCAGGACAATCCTACTTAGATAATAAAGCAGCAGAAATAATTAAAGATATTCCAGAATTATCAAAATACTAAATTAGTAAGTTGTTAATGATATGGAAATTAAAGGAGTTGTACTAAATGAGTGATCTTGACGAAATTAGACGTAGAAGAATGGAACAATTAAAACAACAGCAACTTGCAGCACAACAGCAACAAGGAGCTAGTTTAGAACAGATGCAACAAGAAGAACAGGCAAGGCAACAATTTGAAAATCAGAAAAAGAATGCTTTAAGGCAAATATTAACACCTGAGGCACGTCAGAGACTCGCAAACTTAAGATTAACTAAAGCAGAACTTGTAAATGCTATTGAAATGCAATTAATTCAAATGGCACAAGCTAAACGTTTACAAATTCCTGTTACTGATGCAACACTCAAACAAATCTTAAGAGAAACAACTAGTAATAAACGTGAAATTCATATCACACGAAAGTAGAATTTTAATATAATATATGATGTATTCTTATGAAAGCAGCTGTATTATATAGTGGTGGTAAAGATAGTTCATTAATGGCTGTTATATTAGACAGACTTGGATATGATGTAGAATTAATTACAATTAATTTTGGTATTTTTAATTCAAGTATTCCTGCACAAGAATCTGCTAAGAGTTTAGGTTTTAAACATAAAGTTTTAAATCTTGATAAAACAATTCTAACAGATGCAGTGGATATGATTATTAGAGATAATTTTCCAAATAATGGTATTAATCATATACACCATATGGTTCTTGAACATTTAGCTGATGAATATCAGGTAATTGCTGATGGAACAAGAAGAGAGGATAGAATTCCTAAACTTAAATTTTCTGAAATTCAAAGTTTAGAGGATCGTAAAGGTATTCAATATCTTAATTTAACAGGTATTGGATATAAAACCATAAATGATACTAGTGATAGATTATTTACTCTTCAAAAATCAGAAAGTAACATACATAATAGTTCTGATTATGAAATGGAAATTCGAGTCTTACTTAAAGAGAAGGGATATGACACTAATGAAATTTTTCCACAACATATTCAATCAAGAGTTATAGGATGGAAGGAAAATGAGTAGAAATAAAGATTTACCTAAAAAATTAAGATTAGCTAAAAAAACTAAACAAAACAGAAGAGTTCCTATCTTTGCTATGATGAAAACAAATAGAAAATTAAGAACTCATCCACAAGCTAGACAATGGAGTAGAAGTAAAATAAAAGTATAGGCTTATGGCTTTATAATTTTTATTTTATAAAATAAACGTATAGGAGTATAATAGAATGGAAAGAATTTACACAATTCCTCTAAGGGATGTTAAAAGAGTACCTAGAACAAAAAGGTCACCAAAAGCAATGAAATACATTAGAGAATTCATTCAAAAACACATGAAAGCAGAAGACGTTATCATTGATCAAGCTATTAACGAAAAAGTATGGGAAAGAGGACGAGAAAAAATCCCATCAAAAATTAAAGTTAAAGCTGTTGAAGATGATAAAACAGTAACAGTAACATTAGTAGATGAATAAATAATTTTTTTACTAAATGCTAACTATGAGATTATTATGTTATCTATCTCTTTATCATAAAATACGAGTTACTAAAGATTTAGATAATAATGTATACATGTAACAGAGAACTTAATCACTTCTCTACCTACTTAAATATAATCTAAAATATTTTAGAGATGGGTATTTTGATTATATTGATACATATTTAATAAAAAAAATAATAGTACACAGATGGAGTAATAAAAATGATACAAAAATTTGATATTGATGGAAATCCTAATTTAGGTGTTTCTATTTTGGCAAAGGATAATGTTGCTATAGTTTCACCAGGACTCCAAGATTCATACTTAAAAAGTATTAAGGAAACATTAAATGTACCAATAATTAAAACACCAATCTGTGGTAGTAATCTAGCAGGAGCATTAATGGCTGGAAATTCTAACGGTCTACTTATATCACCATATGTCTTTTCACATGAATTAGATGTATTACGTGAACATGATATTAATGTTGAAATTATGCCTGATAAATTAACTGCAATAGGTAATATTATTGTAGCTAATGATAATGGAGCACTAGTAAATCCAAGTTTATCTGATGAAGCTAAAAGAATTATTAAAAATACTCTTGAAGTAGAAGTTGTTGAAACTTCTATAGCTGGTTTAGATATTGTGGGTTCATTAGTTGCAGCTACCAATAGAGGCGCATTAGTACATCCAGATGCATCAGAAGAGGAATTAGATTTAGTTGAAGATGTATTAGGTGTACCTGCAGAAATCGGTACAGTTAACCGTGGAGTTAAACTCGTAGGAGCATGTATCATTGCAAATTCTAATGGAGTCATTGTAGGAAATAAAACTACAGGACCCGAACTAGCAAGGATTGATCAAGTATTTAATTTATTTGAGGGATCATTATGAAAACAAAAATATATAGAGTAAAAGGAAAATTATTAGATATAGATAAAACTAAACCATTTACACGTGAATTAAAAGGGACCAAAGAAGCAGATGTAGAAGAAAAATTATATTCTGAATTTGGTAGTAAACACAGATTAAACAGAAATCAAATAATCTTTGATGAAATTTCTGAAATAACAGCAGATGAAGTAACTGACCCTGTTGTACAAAATTTAATTTAAATGTGCCGTTGTAGACCATTAATTGAAAATGGAGAGTATTTCTTATGGAAGATAGACAAAAATTAGAACAAATGGTCACTGAAATTAACCAATTACAACAACAAGGTGAAACAATAACCCAACAAATTGAACAGTTAAATCAGTCACTTGCTGATATTACAACTGCTCAAGAAGCTGTTAAGGGTATTAAAAATGCTACAGGTAAACAAACTTTAGTTCCTATAGGAGCTGGATGTTTTATTGAAACAGAACTTAAATCTGAAGATATCATAGTAGGAGTAGGTTCTGATGTTGCAATAAAAAGATCACGTGAAGAAACTGAAAAAACTCTTCAAACTGATAAAGAAGAAGTACAAAAATTAATCGGTTCATTAACTGAACAATTACAAAAAATTAATGAATATATTGCACAAAAAAGACCTGAAGCAGAAAGATTAATGAAAGAAACAGGAGTACAATAGGTACTCTAAGTTTTAACTTCTTTTTTTTAAATAACCATCAAATATAAAACTATTTTTCATGGATTTTAATAATAAAATTGATTATCCACAATATTTCGATTCTCATATTAATTGATTTAATAAAGTATTATTAGTTATAAAAGTAATATATTTAATTAATAGATATTATTATATTTTTTAAAAATATAATGGATGTGAGGAGCTTGTTTGATTTTATAAGAAAACGAATAAATAAGACTATTAAAGATGCATCAGATGCTATACCAGAAGAAGAAATGGAAACTAATGAAACAGATACTGAAATTGAAGAAAAAAATGATGTATCTACTGGAGAAAAAGAAATTACTACGGATACAGAAGTATCTGATGATAATTCAAAGAATATGGAAGAATCTGAAGAAGATGATAAAGAA
>NZ_MUZW01000066.1:0-25029 GCF_003266085.1 Methanosphaera sp. DEW79
TCATAAAACTATGTTCAGTTTATCAAAACTATTATATATTAATATTATTTCATTCATAAGATTTAATTAGTAAAGTTTTTTAGGGAATAGTTTTATATGAATGTTAGACCACGTTATTTTATTGAAACAAAAGACAGTTTATTTTTTGCTGTTAACACTTATTATCATCCAGAAGATGCTGTTATTGCATTTTTAAGATACATTCCATGTGTTGATGGTGATAGAGAATTAAATGGTACTTTTTATAAGAAAGTTGATAGTAATCAAGCATATGATTATATTAAAAAGAATCATCCTAATTACCTATTTGATTGGAATGTTGAAAATAAAAAGATGATGGGTGTTCCACTAGAGGATATTAAAGAAATACACAGTCCTATTGATAGATTAAAAGAAATAATAAACGATGATTCACCTAATCCTTTTTATGAAAAGGTACGTTTACTTGCAAACATTTTTCATAATGAAGCAAACATTAGCTATGATAATATGGGTATTACTGGTTCTACTCTTGCAAGATTAGAAAAAGTTGATAGCTCTGATATTGATTTTATTGTATTTGGATTAGATAATCATAAAAAAGCTCGTCAATTATATGGTAGACTAAAAGATGATAAAAATAGCCCCCTGGATAGAATCAAGGGTAATTTTTGGAACAAAGTATATAATAAAAGAATAAAGGATGGTTCATTATCATTTGATGAGTTTATTTGGTATGAATCTAGAAAAAACAACAGAGGTCTTATTAAAGGTACTTTATTTGATATTTTATCTACCATGAATTCTGAAGACTTATCTATTGAAGAAAATGTATATTATAAACAAATTGCTTCTATGAAAATTAAATGTAAAATCATAGATGATAGTCAATCTTTTGATACTCCATCTATATATCAAGTATCTAATGTTGAAATTTTAGAAGGTCCTTCCATAAATATTGAAAAAATAGTATCATTTACACATACTTATGCTGGAGAAGTTATAAATAATGAAGAAGTTATTGCATCTGGTGTATGTGAAGAAGTAACCCATCTAGAAAATGGTAAAAAAACATACAACTTAATTATAGGTACAACACGAGAATCTATAAATGAATATGTAAAACTAGAAAAAAGTCCATTATACTTATAAAAAAAGAATTAAAGTACTTCTTTAATTCTACTAATATCAAGATTAGATGTTTCTGAAATAGCCATAACAGCCATAACACCTGCTTGAACTGGATCTGTTACAACTAAATCTAAATGGTTAATTAAAGAATCATTTCCATTAAGACCCACTATTTTAATATTGTAGTTATTTTTTATTTCATCAATTACCCCTATTATTGAATCTTCAATTTCTGATTCAGCAAGTACTATGCATGAAACACGAGGTAAATACCCTATAGCTTCTAATGCTTCAATTATATTTTTTTCTCCTGTTAAAGGTAATGTATCAATACTTATACGTTCACCACGAATATTATGACGATCTGCTTCAGTAATTGCACCTAAGACAACCTGTGATACCTGAATACCCGTTCCTATTATAATAATCCTTTTACCCCAAATTTCATCTGTAGGAAAGAATTTAACTACTTCCATAACCCCTGAAAAACCACGTAATTCAGAAATCAAACAGTCAATATCAACCACATTTTCTAATTCAACATATAAAAAAGCAGTATTTTCTGATTCGACACGAAATTGTGTGTAAACAAGGCCATACCCCTTCTTTGAAATATGACCCAATAGCTTCTCTAGAATATGTACCTTATTTTTAGTTGTTATTTCTATTGCATCAACCATTCTTAATCCCATACCCTTAAAACTTTTTTAAGTTATGTACTTCAATAATAACTAAAATATAACTTATTACATATTTTTTAGAGTTTTTTATTAATATATTTTTGTTATATGAAGTATTGACTAATATAGTATGAGAATAAAAATACTCTTTCTGATAATAATATAATTACTAAAAATACAATAGTATTCCCATAACATATTATTAAAAATAACTTAAATTCTAAAAAGATTATAAAATAAAGATTCTACAATTATTAAAAAAAAATAAAAAGAGGATATTGTCCTAGAGTACTTCATCAACTCTATCAATATCAAATTTAGCAGTTTTTGCTATTGACATTACAGCCATAACACCTGCTTGAACTGGATCTGTTACAACTAAATCAGCATGGTCTCTTACAGAACCAACCATATTAAGACTTATTACTTTAACTCCATATTTATTTTTTATTTCATCAATAGCATCCACAATAGATCCACCCATTAATGATCCAGCAAGTACTAAACAACCCACTCTAGGTAAACATCCAACGGCACGTACAGCTTCAGTTAATTTTTTTTCTCCAGCCAGTGGTAATGTATCAACACTTATACGTTCACCACGAATATTATGACGATCTGCTTCGGTAATTGCACCTAATGCTACTTGAGATACTTGTGCTCCACCACCAACTATGATGATTCTTTTACCCCATACTTTATCCATAGAAGGAGATAGTTTTACTTCTTTGACTTCTGGAAATTCCATTATTTCAGAAAGTACTTCTTCAATATTATCCACATGATCTAATTCTATATATGTAGAAGCATGATCATCAGATTCCATATATAAATGGGTATAGACAATATTAATTCCATTTTTTGCAAGATAATCAGTTACTTTTCTTAAAACTCCTGGTTTATCTATTGTCCTCATATTTATTGCATCTATCATCGTATCTCACGGTCCACTATTTTTTTAAATATATTATAATCATAATTATATTTATTATTTATTCTTTCTATTAATTAAAAATTTTTAATAATATAAATTAAGTTATGTTTTCATATCTTTTGAATAATATAATAATAAATCTTCATTTAATAAAAATAATTAATAAAAAATTATTTAAAAAAAATAAAGTAACATTTATATACTACCATTATACAATATTAAGAATAGTGGAAAAAAAATCAATAAAAACTAACCATTTTTTCACTATAAAAAATGCATATATTCTAAAAGGGTATTGTAGTATAAGTTTATCCCTCTTAGTCAGAGAATACCCTAACCTCTACTAAGTTAAGGATTAAAAAAAAAGATATAAATAATTAAAATCATCAGCAACACATAGTATGGTTTAAACAAACCAATTTAAACCTAGTGTTATGATTAAAAAAAACCCCTTAGTATGGATAATTTAATTAATATACCTACATTAGTATTGTATTAAACAATAAAATCCAGACCATGATGGTTGAAAATAAGTCAACTCTAATAAATTTGAATAAAAAAATATATCATAAATATATTCCATTTCACCACATTATACTCTTTAATAATAATACAATACCCCTAATAAATCCAATATAATAAAACTTTAAAAAAAATTAACTTTTAAATGTTTTACTTTTTATTTATTTTTATAATTGAATTTTTCTAAAAAGAATTTACTATTTTTATTTAGAATAAGAAAAAAATTTAAAAAAAAGTTTTTTTAATAATACATTTATTTTATAAAATAATTTAATTACCCATACGTAATTTTGACATTAATTTTCCCATAAACCCCATTTCTTCCTCTTTTTTAGGTTTTTTAGGTATATTTGTACGTGGTAATCTTACTTCATAACCACAATTTGGACATAATACATTATTTCCACCACAACCACAATTACAATCCATGGGTTGTGCTGTAGTTTCATCAAATTTGTGTCCACATAATTTACATTGAATCATTTTAGTCATGCCTCAATTTATATTAATATTCATATATTATAAATATTTATTGAAAAAATATTAAAAAATCCAAATTAATCATAAAAATTAGAAAATAGAATTAGAATTAAATTAGAAAAAAGTTTATGAAAAAAGTACTTCTATATTTATTTAAAAAAAACTTTTAATTCTATCCATAATTGAAAAATTAAAGTTTTCATTATTTGTTTTTTTAAATTCCTTTGGACGTGGCATATCATAACCACAATTTGGACATCGAACATTATTTCCATGACATCCACCAAAGGCACAGCTACATCCACATGGTTTCACATTTTTTTCATCAAATTTACAACCACATATTCTACATTGTATCATTGATAAGTCTCCTTTATTGTTTATTAAATAATTGTAATTAATAATTATAAAATTTTTATTAAAATTAGAAAAAAGAGTTTTATTCTTTTTTGATTTTCTTTATGACTTCTGGACTTGCACCTATAATCATAATAAACACCTCCATAAAATAAAAAAGATAGTATAAAGATTATACTATTATTTTAAGTAAATCCTAGTAGTAATCCTCCTTGATATACAATAAATGCCATTATATATGCTATAACACAACATGTTACTACACAGACACCCATCCACTTCCAAGAGTTAGATTCTTCTTTTATTGCACCAAGACATGCAAAACATGGAACATATAATAATGTAAATACCATGAATGATAATGATGATAATGGTGTGAATAATGATGGTAAAACTGCACTTATTCCATCTTCACCTACACCAAATAGTGTACCGAAGGTAGATACTACAATTTCTTTTGCCATTATACCAAATACTAAAGCTACTGCTGCTTGCCAGAAACCAAATCCTAGTGGAGCAAATATTGGAGCTATAATATTTCCAAACATACCAATTATACTTTGAACAGATCCTTCTTCTACACCTGGTGGTAAATTACCAAGTAACCATACAATAATGGATGTTCCTAGAATAATTGTACCTGCTTTTTTAATGAAAAGAGAACCTCTTTCCCACATGTGTAATCCTGCACTTTTAAGTGTAGGTAATCTATAAGGTGGTAATTCCATAATAAATGGTGCAGATTCTTCTGAAAATGCTGTTCTTTTAAGTAATCTTGCAACTATAATTGCTACTATCATACCAAGTATATATAAACCAAAAGTTATTTCTGCTTGGTTTGATACAAAGAATACTGCTGTAAATAATGCATATATAGGTATTCTTGCACTACATGATATAAATGGTAATGCTAACATTGTAGATATTCTATCACTTTCATTTGCTAATGTTCTTGTTGCCATTATTCCTGTTACATCACAACCAAAACCTAGAATCATTGGTATAAATGCTTTACCTGATAATCCCATTATTTTATACATTGCTCTATCAATAACAAATGCTGCTCTTGCTAAGTAACCAACATCTTCTATTAAACTTAGTAAGAAAAACAATATGAATATAATAGGTATAAATGTAAGTATGGAACCTACTCCACCAATTACACCATTTAATACAAATGATGATGCTAATCCATCACCTAGTATTGGAGTAATGCTATCTATAAGCATTGTAAATGCTTCATCTATTAAATCTTGGAATGGTCCTCCTATTGTATATGTAAGTTGGAAAACTCCATATATCACTATTAAAAATATTGGTATTCCAAGTATTCTATTGGTTACTATATCATCTATCTTATCTGTGAGTGTTTTTTTACCTGCACCAGGTTTTTTTACACAAATTTTCATAATTGAATCTATTTCAGCATATCTTGCATTGATAAATGCATCATCTACATTATCATTTAATATACCTTCAAGATGTCGTCTTATGTTATTTACTTTCTGTAGATTTTGTTTATCAGATGATTTTTCAGCAATGTCTATTACTTCATCATCACCTTCTAAAAGTTTTATAGCTGTCCATGAGTCTGGTGCTGAACCTATCTTTAAATTAGGAAATAGTCCTTTAACTTCATTTACATGATCATCTAATTCAAATCCATATGTTAATCTAGATGAACAATCTTTTGGATGGTTAGCTGCTTTGATTGTTGCACGTACTAATTCATTTAATCCTGTTCCTTCTCTTGCATCCACGACAACTATTGGAATTCCTAATGTTTCCTCTAATTTTTTTAGATTTATTTTGAAACCTGCATCTTCAGCATAATTTAACAAATTCACTGCTAGTATTGTATTAGCACCTGTTTCCATGATTTGTAATGTTAAATATAAGTTTCTTTGAATATTTTCTGCATCAATAACATTTATTACTGCATCATTTTCTTCATGAATAATTGCATCTCTTGAAACTTGTTCTTCTACTGAATATGGGGTTAGACTATAATTTCCTGGAAGATCTATAATTTCTATATCATAATTATCAAATTCAAAACTTCCAGATTTTTGTTCTACTGTTTTACCAGGCCAGTTACCAACGTGTTGTTTCATACCTGTAAGATGGTTGAAAATTGTACTCTTACCCACGTTTGGATTACCTGCTAATAAGAATTTTAGTTTCTCCATATCATACCTCTGAATAATAATATAAGTAGTAATTTAGGTAAACCTAAATTATGTTGGAATAATTTTTAAATAAAAAACAATGTTTAAATAAAAATAATCATGAACTTTTAATATTAATAAAATAACAATTGAATTAAAAAAAAGAGTTATTCTAACTCAATTGATTCCGCTTCTTCTTTTCTTAAAGCTAAAGAAAAACCTTGAATTCTAATTTCTACAGGATAACCTAATGGTGCCACTCTTTCAAGTTTTATAGGAGTACCATTAACAAGACCCATTTCTCTAAGATGTTTTCCAAGAGATCCTTTTACTTTATGTCTTTTAACAATTCCTGTTTCTCCAGGTTTTAAATCATTAACTGTTGTCATTTTTTTTCCCTCCGAGAATAATATTTTATTTCTATATGATATTTTATTAAATCAAACATCATTACCCAATAAAAAATTAGGTTTTAATTATTAAAATATTAACACATAATTAGTTACACCTAATTAGGTATACCTAAGTTTTTTATAGTATATAAATGTTGTGTTAATTAATTCCATTTAAAAATAAACAAAATACCACAAAATAAATAGAAATAATAAAAAATATACTAAAAAAATAACAAATAATATAAACAAAATTTAAGTTTAATATAACCTAAATTTATTTTTTTTATTCAAAAAAAAGTAGAAATAAATTATTATCAAAAAAAATCTAAAAAAAATAAAAAAGTAAAAAGTAAAATTAATTACTTTCTATAGCTTTTCTTTCTTCATCTAATTTATGTTTAGCCATTTGATACATTACTAAAAAGTCATCATCATCATTAACTGGAATTACTTCCAATCCTAATGCTTCATGTTCTTCAATCCATTCATCATTAAGAACAGGAACTTCTAGTTTAATTGGTTCATCTTCATGATTAACTACAATTAAATTTCTGAAAGATGTTCTTACTTCTACAATATAACCTGCTAAACCTATTATATGATGTGGTCTTAATACTATTTTCATTTAATCACCTTTTAAATCATTATAATACAGCAATTAAAACTGCTACTACAGCAACAGCACTTGTTGCTATAACTGTAGGGAAAAACTCACGGTTAGTGAATAATGGTGAGAATGCACTTACTACAGCTGCAGCTATTGTTATTATTATAGAACATATTATTGGTACAATTATTGAGATACCAAATACTGGTGGCATACCTAAGAATAATGTTGAATATACACAAGCTCCAACAAATATTAAGAATGCATGTGCCATTACATATACTGCTCTGTATTTTGACATGTATTCAAGTAAAGGACCTTGAATTACATCTGAATGACCTTCCATGAATGCAAATGGATTAGAGTTAAGTACAATTAAGAATCCTACAAAGAACACAATTGTTCCTATGATACCTGGAAGTGTGAATAATATTGGACCTGTAATTAATTGATATCTTACAATGTCTATTAAATTCAAACTTTTAGCCATTATTGCAGGAATAAATAAAGCTATATAAAATGGTAAACTACCATAAGATATGAGTTTTAATGATCTTTTTGCACTTAATTGTTCTATAAATGATTGTTTTGCACCAATATGTTTTCCACCTTTTGCTTGATCAGGGAAAGGCATGGTTTTTGATAAAAGTGATTGTGAGAATGAACTCATAAATAAGTATAACACTTCTTCCACTTTTAATAAACCAACTAATGCTACTAAACTAGCAAAAGATCCCCAAGCTACCATTACTTGTGGTATGAGTATGAGGAATATTGCTGCTACTATAATCAAAGTTATTAAAGGTAATATATTATATACTCTAGGCAATATTGCAGATGGTTCTAATACTTGTTTAAAGAAGAATTTTAATGTTGCATAGAAACCAGGACTTGAAAGTTGAGGACCAAGTCTTTGTTGTACTCTTGCCTCTGCTTTCTTTTCAATACCTGGTAACCATAAACATACAATACTTGCAATTATAAAAGCACCTATAACATAGCCTATTGATGTTACTATATCCATTGTCTGATCTCCTATAATTTAATTATTTGTATAGCTCTATCAGTACAAGTGAAACATGGATCACATGATACAATAGCAAGTTGTGCATCCTGAATTGGGTGTCCAATACAAGATTCTTGCATTGCACCAATGTTAGACATTGATGGAGTTCTTATAATACTATGTCTTACTTTTCCATCCTCTAAACCATATGAATGATAACATACTCCACGAGGTACTTCTATATAACTTTTATAAACTGGTGAGTCTACTAAATCCCAATCTCTTGTTACAATAGGACCTTTAGGTAAGTTTTTAATAACTTGTCTAATGATCTTTGTTGATTCAAAGATTTCAGTTGCTCTCATAAGAATATTAGCCCTTACATCTCCACCATCTTGAGTGATAATATCAAATTCAAAAGGTTCATATTCAAACATTTCAGTTCTAAAATCATATTCATATCCTGTTGCTCTTAAAGATGGGCCAGTTACATGTAAATCAAGTGCTTGTTTCTGTGATAATTCACCAGTACCAGTAATACGGTGCATTACCATTGGATCAGCTATGAATCTTTCAGCAAAATCTGCTACTTTTTCATCGATATAATCCATTGTGTCAAGTACTCTTTGTTGTTCTTTAAGATTTAAGTCAGCTCTAGGTCTTACTCCACCAAGAACTGATATTCCATATTGAACTCTGTTTCCACCCATCATATATAAAAGATCCATTACAGATTCTCTTATATAAAATATTCTCATAGCAAAGGTTTCATGACATAATACCTCAGATCCATGACCTAAGTATAACATATGACTATGTAATCTTTCTAATTCTTCTGCAAGAACACGTAAATATACTGCTCTTTCTGGAATTTCTATACCTAAAGCTCCTTCTCCTACACGACAGGAATTGTATATATGTCCGTTAGAACAAATACCACATACTTTTTCTGTTAAAGCATTTGCTTTTTCTACAGGTAGTCCTTCCATAATTCTTTCAATTCCTCTATGGTTTAAACCTACAGTAATTTCAGCATCTTTTACTATTTCATCTTCTACAAATAGTCTAACTCTGTAAGGTTCTAAAGCTGCCGGATGTACTGTACCCATATTGATTTCTGTTTCAAAAACTTGTCTTTCTGTTTTGTCACAAGTTGTTGCTCCATCTATTTTTGTAACCATATAAATACCTCTTCAAATTATTTATCTTCTTTTCCAAGTAGTATTGGTATTACTGATACTACTCCAGCTACAACATCTTCTGGCCTTACTGCACATCCAGGTATTTTAGCATCTACTGGTATAACATTATCTACAGGTCCTTCAATTTCTTCAGAAGGAATTTCTCCATGAATATTTTTGTATACTCCACCAGTTAAAGCACATGCTCCTACTGCAACAACTAATTTAGGTTTAGGTATTGCTTCGTAAATTTTAAGAAGTGGCTCTTTAGTCCAGTAAGTTACAGGACCAGATACTACTAAAACATCAGCTTCCCTTGGATTCCATGTTAAATACACATTGTATTGTTCTATATCGAATTTAGGAGACAATACTGTGTTAACTATTTCTATATCGCAACCGTTACATCCACCAGTATAAACTAACATAAGGTGTATTGCCTTTTTACGGGCTTGTGATTTTAATCCCATGCTTATCCTCCTAATTCTCATTTCCAGCTGCTTCTTGAGCTGCTGCTTTTTCTTTTAATTCTCTATTTTTCTGAATAATTGAATCATCAGTTAAATATTGAGCTATGTATTGGATTTTCTTCTCAGATACTTCACTTGGATCTAATAACATACTGTTTACATCCTTATCACATTTGTTTCCAATGTCATTAGGATGAATTGTTGCTGCTACTCCAAATAATGCATATACTGGACAGAAATCGTGACATTGATAACAATGTACACAGTTAATTTCATCAATCTCAGGAATTGCTGTTTTAACTATGCCATCAGCTATTTCTACAGGTTCTACTGGAACCATAATAATAGCTTTTGTAGGACATACATTAGAACATCCTCCACAACCAATACATTCTACTTCTGCAACTTTAGGTGATGGTTTCACATTACCATTTAATACATCTTCACGTAATTGTAAATCTGTTCTACATTCACTACCAAAAATTATTCTTTTAAGGTTGTTGTAGATTCCGTTGATAAAAACTTTTCCTAAACTCATATTGTAGCCCCAAAGTCTCTTTGTATTTTTATTGCTCTAGCAGGACATGCTGTCTTACAAGCTCCACAATAAATACATCTGTTGTTATCAATTTTTAAGTTACCTTCTTCATCAGGAGCAATTGCTTTGAAAACACATGCATCTATACATACTCCACAACCTACACATAAGTTATTGTTGATCATGGAATATCCACTTTGTATTTTCATTTTAAGTGGTGATGTTTTAGGTATAGCATTTACTGGACAGTAAATTCCACATTTTTCACAAAGAACACATTTATCAAAGTTAAGTTTTACTTCTTTATCTTCAATAGTTAATGCATCTTTTGGACAAACTTCTACACAAATACCACATTTAATACATTGTGCCCCAATTTCTCCATTCCATGAAGTATTTCCAAATTTACGTGCACCATATTTACATTCAGGAATACATCCTCCACAACCTACACATATACCTTCAAGTGTAATTTTTGAATCTGGAACAAATTCTAATACACCTTGTGGACAAGCTGTTACACATGGAGCATGTTCATAGTCTGCTGCACAATGTTCTTCATTATTAACATTATTACATAATGAACATAAATCTGCACTGAATCTAACTTTTTTATTGATAATTTGTAAACCATTTGTTGGACATGCATCTGCACATACTTTACAATCAATACATCCAATCATTTTTGTATCGTTTTCAACATCATATTCTGGTTGTTGAATTTCAAGTTCAAAGTCTTTTTCAATGATTGCATCGTTTGGACATTCAATTAAACATTTGTAACATAATGCACATTTTTTCATGTCAACTTGATATGCTCCACCTTCTTCAATAGGTCCAATTGCATTTCTTGGACAAACATCAATACAAGTATCACATTTTGTACAAACTCCTGGTTCTATGTATGAGAACTTAATTGAGTTTGTTGGACAGAAATATGCACATCTTCCACATTCAATACAATCATCATGATTTGTTCCTACATTGATTCTGTTGACCATTTCTTTTTCCATTTGAACTGGTCTTTTTGGTGGTGCCATTCTAGCATTATTTGGACATGCAGGTACACATACACCACAATTAGAACATAATCCCATGATTTTTCCATCTTTAACTGTGATAACACTTACAGGACATACATTCATACACATTCCACATAAGTTACATTTTGTTCTGTCTACTACATATCCACCAAATTTGTTTTTAAAGATAGCTTTGTTTGGACAGACTTTTTCACACTTACCACAGGTTATACAACTAACTGCTTTCCCATTAACTACTTTAATAGCATCAGTAGGGCAAGCATCTACACAATTTCCTGAGCCATTACAATTACCTGTTGTCATAAACATTTCATATTACCCCACTTAAGCCTCACTTTTAGTTCCTAATAATCCTCTTCCGACTATTGCACCAATAATAGCAACTACAAATCCTGGTCCTAATGGTAAACTTTCATAATATGGGAAAGTTCCAAACCAGTATGCTATGATGATTCCTGCAATTATTATAGCAATCCATGAGGAAGTATTGAGTTTTATACCTTTTGTTGGTGTTTTATGCATAATAACTCCTGCTAGGAAACCTATAATAAAACCAACTATTGTTGGTCCAGTATATAAGACTCCAAAAAGGTTAGGAGCCATTGATTGTAAAAACGGTACTGTACTTTCTATAACCATATTTACTCCCCCTATTCTATTTCCTCATCATCAACGTAGTCTTCTTTGTATTTAGTTACACTATAGAAAAGAACTACTAATGTTGTTAATCCTATAAATACTTTTAATCCTACCACTATGTTTAAATATGGAATTATTCCAGCATGTAATGCATCTGGGAAGTTAAATATAGCTTCTACACCAGATGGTACTAATCCATATATGTTTGTTCCTAAGTTATAAAGGAATGAACCACCTGTAAATAATCCACATAAACCAAGGAATACATAACCTAAAGCTCCAAAGCTTTCTATTATGGACATTCTTTCGTGTGAAAAATTAAATGGATTTTCTTTTAAACCATATGCAAGAATACAGAGAATAGCTCCTGAAGCCATAATAGCTCCTCCCTGGAAACCTCCTCCAGGTGTAATGTGTCCACCAAGAATAGTCATAGCACCATAACCTATTAATATAAAGGATAATGGGTATGATATTAATTTAAGAAGATCACTCATCGTCGTCGCCTCCAAGGTTTACTTTTCCTCTACCAAATACGAGCATAGTTGTTACTACAGCACTAACTAAGATTAATGCTTCACCTAAAGTATCGAATCCTCTGAAATCAAATACTATGTTTGTTACCAAGTTAGGTGCTACAGATACTCCTAATCCTTGATAGATATAGTTGATACCAGGGAATATTAAGGAACTGAAGTTATACATTGAACTTAAAAATACTGCTGAGAATGCTAGAAAAGATACAGCTAATGCTATTTTTCTAATAGAAGATTTCATCTATATTCCCCCCCAGTAGAATACTATTGATATTATTGCTAATGTTAAAACAGCATAAAACATCATATTATTTATATCATCGTTGTGTTCTTTGTACAATTTAGGCATGATTGGTGTTGCATACATAAAGATTATGATTAAGGCAACTTCTACAATTACCATCAATGCAGGACTTACTAATCTAATAGTCAAAGCAGCCACTAATAAAGATGCTATTAAGACTAATTCAGCAGACATGACTGATGATGTTACAGATCCATTAACTAATGTTTTCTTAGGATCATCCCCAAATGTACTTTTTAAAGTTTCGACAAGTTTATCGTACATATTCATTTTATCACCTTATTACATTATTAAAGCGGAAAAAGCCATGACTCCAAGTCTATTTACTACTAAATCAGGACATAAACCTATAATTAAACAAATAATTAAGAAGAATACCATTATTGCCATAGTTGTTTTAGGAACTTTTGCAGAAGATACTTCTAAATCATCTGGTTTTGGTCTAAGGAACATTGCATATGTGATTTTTAAGAATGCTAAGAAAGTTACAATACTTAATATAATCATAATTATTGCAAGTTCTGGTATTCCTGCACTTAATGCAGCTTGACATAACATGTATTTACTTTGGAATACATTGAATGGAGGTACTCCAGCCATTATAAATCCTGCAAGTACAATTAATAATGCTGCTACAGGCATATGTTCTAATAATCCACCAAGTTTACTGATTTTACTTGTTCTTGTTTTGTATAATACTAAACCAAATCCTACAAACAAGAATGAAGTTACTACTAATTCATTTACTGCTTGGAATAATCCTGCTGTTATACTGTATGGAGTTCCTAATCCTAGTCCTACACCAATATAACCTAATTCACCAACAGCTAAGTATGCGATGATACGTTTGTAATCATCTTGCACCATAGCCATACTTATACCTAAAATCATTGCAAGTACAGATACTGCAAGTATTGCCATTTGTACTGATGGTAAATATCCAAATATTCTAATTAATACTAAACCTATGGATATACAACCTATTACAGAGAATGATTGTAATAATACTGATCCACTAGGTAAACCTTTACTGTAAATTTCTGATTTAATTGCATTGAATGGTGGTAATCCTGTTGCATATAACCAACCATAAATTAACATACCTGCTGCAAATAATAATACTGGGTTTGTTGGATCTACTGCTCCATTGTGTATCATCATTACAATATCAGTTATGTTTACGTTACCTGTTAATCCAAGTAATAAAGCAATACCCAATAACATGAAGGAACCGCCTATTTCTCCAAGTAACATGTATTTTAAACCAGTTTCATAATTTCCTCTTACTCTTGATACGAGTATTAAACCTACTTGAACAAGAGCTGCTATTTCAAAGAATACATATAAGTGGAATATATCATCTGTTAATACAAATGCCATTAATGCTGCTGAGAGCATGAATAATAAATATAAGTATACTCCAGATGTTTTCTTAGTTTCTGCAATGGATATGAATACTGCACACATTGCAACTATACCTAATATAAATGCAACTACTTGTTGTCCAGGTCCAAATGCATATGTAATTGCTGGGTGGAATAATTCTAGAACTGATCCAGAAATTATTGCTTTAGATAATGCAGGTAATTGAACTGCTAATCCACCAGCTGCTAGAGGTTTATATCCTCCAAAGAAATGGTTTCCATATGTTGCTACTAATGGTACTATTGGTAAACAAATAGCAGTAATAACTGCCAATACTTTTGTTATTTTTTCAGAACCATGTAATAGGTTAACTAATATAGCACAAATTATTGGTATAATAACCATTAATGGTAAAAAGATAGTTCCATCCATTATAAACTACCCCCCATTGCTGTAATTACAGTACTATTCATTATTATCCTCTCCAAATCTTTTATCATTTAAAAGAACGGATGCACTTAAAGTACCATGTCTTTTATATAATACTACTGTCATTGCTAACATTACAGCAAGTGTACTTGCTCCAATTACAATACTAGTAAGTACTAATGCAAATGGTAATGGATATGATGCTTGACCTAAGAAGTTATTTACTTCCATATTTTGTAAAAAGATATATGTAATTCCGTTAACTTTGTAACCTAATGAAATTAATAATAAATTTACACCATCACCTATAAATGCAGCCCCAATAATTTTCTTAACAACATTATCTAGATAAACTAATGCTACTGTACCCATAATCATTAAAAGTGCTGCTGTAATTAAAGCTCCTAATTGTACTGATAACATTAGGAATCACCTTCCTCTTTTGATACAGGTTGTTCTCTTGTTTTAAGAATTGTAAGAGCTACTAATGTTGGTACAATAGCTGCTCCCACTACAGCTTGTGTTAATGCTACATCGGGTGCTAATAAAACTTGATAAATTGCTGCTAAAATAAAACCAGTAATACTAGTTAATACAGCCATTTTAATTAAATCTTTTTGAATTAAACAAACAAATGCACCTAATATTGCAAATAAATATAAAATCCAAGGTACTGCATTTTGTATTATTAAATTTATATCTGCCATTTTATTGCTCCCCCTGTTCTCCACGGAAGTGTCCACTTGCTATTGCATGAGTTGCAAATGGTGCTAATATAAAGTATGTCATTCCTAAAGCTGGTTCTCCAAGAAGTATTAATATTAACACGCCAAGCATATCTACAATACCTAACATTTCTAATCTTCCAAATACGACATATTTAACATCGTCATCGGTATTACATAATAGTCCTTTTGCTGTAATTAAAACGAATATACCGCAGATTATAAATATTAACCCTATAATTAATCCAACAGGATCTACATTTAAAGTAAGTTCTAATGCTGCTTCAGTCATTATAAATCGCCCCCACCTAATACGTAGGATACAGCTATTGTTCCTACAGGACTTAATATAAGTATTGCAAATGCTATGTCTCTACAGAAATCTATTCCAGTAAGTGAAGATACCATTGTTAAAACAATTGCAAGTGCAATTGTGAAACCTGCTACCCCAGCTAAAGCTGAACCAATTGTTCTTCTTGCTGCAATTTTTACATTTGCTAGCATGTAAACAATTAGACATAACATGAGGAACAATTCAGATATTGTTAAAAAATCCATCTCATCACCCTATGTTTATTCTAACATTTTCTTAATATATGGCTCAAGAGGGATAATATCTCCAGTTGAACGAGGTGTTAAAGCTGAAACTGTTAAAACACGTTCTTCTTGATCCATACTAACAGTGATAGTACCAGGTGTTAATGTGATAGTATTTGATAGTATTGCAAGAGATACTGGTCTTTCAAGATCAGGTTTAATCTTTACAACTATAGGATCAACATCGCCCTTGAGACAGCAAATACTTGTGTCAAGTATTGCTTTAATTATTTCGACTACTAATACTACGAAAAATTCTATTCCGTAGATTATTCTAGTTAAAAACATAAATTAAACTCCGTTTTTATTATAAATTTAAATCAATTAGCTATAAAAACTTAATACTTAAAAAAAGAAAAACTTCAAAATTCTAAGTATATAGTATAATAAAATATATATCAAAACCACATATTTAATAGTTATGAAATGATTTTTAGGCATACTTAAAAATTGAAGTAAAATTAGTTAATAACGAACCATTCACTGTTATATAATGCAACGAACAGATAATCCAAATTAATATTAATAACAAAGCCATAGATCTATGATACTTTTTATAACTAACTGGTATAAACAAGCAAAGTCCAGCTGGAGTCCATAAATCCAAGATAATATGACTAATAGCACCAATAAAAAACATTAAAAATACATTACTACTACCAATATTACCATAATCCACTGGAAATAAAAATAAATAAATTCCAACTAGTAACACATACCATAAAAGATACTTTCTACTAACAATAAAATAACCAACAAGTATCATTACAACAAATAATAAAATACTACTTGGCCAAGCAATATTAGAAACTATAAGCAACTTATTAATAAATGGAATAAAACCCATAACAATCAATGTAAATAGAAATGATAATACACTAACACCAAGCAATGTATGTGTAAATCCCCTATGCTTAGAAACATAAAAAATACCTGCAACTAAGATAATAATCATAGCAGATAATGGGAGTTTATCATAAACTGACAAGGCCACAGCAAGAATCACACCAATAATAAACATCACCACAACCTTATTTTTATTATTAACATGATCCATATCTGGTATAGATGCTCCAAGTAGAGCAAAAAACAAATAGAAAAGTGAAGGAGCAAATGGAAGTGCAAATAATATACCTGCTATTGCATGATTTCTATAATTTGACATATTAAAAAATTCACCAAATATAACTTAATATCTAAAGATTTATACAAACAAATATAATAATATTCTCAAAAATAACCAATAAAAACCTAAATTATATTACAAAACAAACAGATATATAATAATATATATCTCAATACACATAGAGAAATATTACTTTTATAAAAAAAAATATTAATTTAATTATAAAATAAAAAGGTGAAACAATGGAAAAAGTAGTATTAGCATTCAGTGGAGGATTAGACACCTCAGTATGTGTTAAATTATTACAAGAAAAATATAATATGGAAGTTATCACAGCATGTGTAGATGTAGGACAACCAGAAGATGAAATTAAAAAACCAGAAGCAGCAGCTCAAAAAATTGGTTCAGACAAACACTACACAATAGATGCAAAAGATGAATTTGCAAAAGAATATGCATTCAGATGTATAAAAACAAATTCATTATATGAAGGATACCCATTAAGTACAGCATATGCAAGACCATTAATTGCAAAAAAAATAGTTGAAATAGCAAAAAAAGAAAATGCTTCAACAATTGCACATGGATGTACTGGAAAAGGAAACGATCAATTCAGATTTGAAGCAACCATCAGATCAGAATCTGATCTAGACATAGTTGCTCCTGTACGTGATTATAACCTAACAAGAACAGAAGAACAAGACTATGCACGAGAACATGGAATACCTCTTCCATCGGAAAAAATATACAGTATAGATGAAAACCTATGGGGTAGATCAATAGAAGGAGGATTACTTGAAAATCCTGCAACAGCTGCACCAGAAGAAATATATGAATGGACAAAATCCACAGTAGATGCACCAGAAACTCCACAAATTGTTAAAATAGAATTTGTTAATGGAGAACCTGTAAAAATCAATGATGAAGAATTAGAACCTGTAGCTCTTATTAGAAAAGCAAATGAAATTGCTGGTAACAATGGAATTGGTAGAATAGATATGGTTGAAGACAGAATTATTGGTCTTAAATCAAGAGAAAACTATGAAACACCAGGCGCTATTCTTCTTATAACAGCACATGCTGCTCTTGAAAAATTAATATTCAGTAGAGAAGAAATTAAATTTGCAGAAAACTTAAGTCAAAAATATGCTGAATTAGTATATAATGGTCTTTGGAATGAACCATTAAGAGAAGATCTTGATGTTGTAAATGATCATATGCAACAAAGAGTAACAGGTACTGTTGAAGTAAGATTACATAAAGGTTCAATGAAAGTTATTACAAAAGAATCTCCTTATGCATTATATAATGAAGAAAATGTATCATTTGAAGATAAAGGAATTGATCAAAGAGAAATGATTGGTATGGTAAAATACTACGATCTTCAAGGTGCAGAATACTCTAAAGTAAAAAGAGAATAGATACTCTATTTTCAATTACTTTTTTTTATCCAAAATAAACACTCTTTCTAAAAAAAATTACTATAAAAACTAGAATATATTAAAAAAAATAGTTAAGGGAGTTATACCCTAAAATTATCTTATTTTTGAATTAAACCCTGTGCTCTAAGACTTTCAGTAAAAGATAAGTTTTCTGAAGTATCATCTACAGGTTTATCCTCTTCAGCATCAGTAGATTCTTCTTTAACTTCACAACAAGAAGAATTTATTTCAGATTCAATTGCTTCAATTTGTTCAAGACAATTAGCTGCTGCTTGAGCTATAGGATCTATTACCATAGATACTGGTGGTGCATATGAAAATTCCATAGATACTACTTCATCACATTTAAGTTTCTGTGACATAATAGCTGTCATTGTATCTACTCTTTCAGCTACTGCTTCTTGACCAAACATTTGACAACCAATAATTGTACCATCTAATTTTGATATTAATTTAATGTGTAATGGTTTACTTCCAGGATAATATCTTGCTCTGGATAATGTATCAATATTACTTACTACAACATCAATACCTTCTTTTTGTGCACTTTGTTGTGTTATTCCAACTGCACCCATTTCCATAATACCAATTTGAGATACTGTTGAGTTTAAAACTGGTTTAAATTCAATTTCATGACCTGTTAAATGTTTAGCTAAGATAATACCCTGTCTTACAGCTGTAGTTCCAAGTGGAGATAGTGTAATTTGACCTGTTATTGCATCAATTACTTCAACACAGTCTCCTACAGCATAAACATTTTCCACAGACGTTTCCATATGAGAATTTACTTTAATTGCAAATTTTCCTAATTCACAGCCAATACTTTCTGCAAGTTCTGTTTGTGGTCTTACTCCTGTTGATAATATAACCATGTCAGCAGGTTGTACTTCACCATCAATAGTTACTGATTCTACTTTTGTTTCTCCATTAATTGATTCTACTGCAGAACCTGTGAGTATTTTAATATTTTTTCCTTGAAGGTGTTCTTGGAATTTATCAGACATTTCTTTATCAAATGATCTAGGGAATAATTGTGGCATCATTTCTGCAATTGTTACATTTAATCCTTTATGAGCTAATTCAGAACCAAGTTCTAATCCTATTGCTCCCCCACCAACAAGAACTACATTTTTAGATTTTTCAGAATATGCTAATATTTCTTCTCCATCTTCTATTGTCCTTACTTTAAATACCCCTTCTAAATCCTTACCTGGAATTGGAGGCATTAATGGTTTTCCACCAGTTGCTATTACTAATTTATCATATTTAATATTTTGTTTGTTTCCATCTTTATCTTCATATGTAATTTCAGTATTATCATGATCTATTTCTGTTACACGAGATTCTGTCATGATTCTAATATCTTTACTCATGTATTCTTCTGGTTTGTGCATAATAATATCATCAAAGCTATCAATATGTCCACCAATTACATATGGAATTGCACAAGGAGAATATGCAACATTTTTCTGTGTTGTAAACACTATTATTTGAACATCTTTATTGTATTTTCTTATATTGGATGCTGTTGTTAATCCAGAGGCTCCTCCGCCTATAACTACTATATTCAATTATGTCACCTATACAAAATTATCTATACTTATATATATTAAGTTTATATCTTTTATATTTTAGTTTATTTATTAGAAATATTTCAAAAACTTTAGATTATTCTAACAAACCACGTAATGTAGATGCAAATTCAGATTCAACTATATTTTTTGCTCCAAGAGTTTTAGAATGTGCATCTAACTCTGTTATAACATAATCATATCCCATATCCATTAATGGTTTAACAAGTCTTGGTCCATCAGTAACAGCTATTGTTTTTCCAGGTACCTTTGTTATATCAACTGCATGTGGTACTCCAAGTACTATTGTAACATCACAATCCTCATCTTCAAGTATAGTTTGTGCTTTAATACCTGTAACTGGATATTCATCAAGTCCACCTGTAATATAATCCATTTTTTTATCTACATTACTATTCACAACAGTTGCATGATGTTTTATATATGGAAGTCCTATATTTTCATCTGTATTGGCTATAAATACAGGTAGATTATCAGGATAATACTTTGACCATGGAACAGACATTATATCTGCAAAAAGATAACTTGTTTCTTTTTTAGCATTTAATACAATTGAAACTTTTTTATTTACATTTAATGCATCAATAATCATATTTGCAACTTTTACCTTATTATCCCCATAATTTGGCTGAATATATTCACCTTTAGCCATACCCCTTGTTTTTTCTAGTTGAGTAGCCTTTTGTAACATTTGAGTTTGTCGTTTTACTTCATCTTCATCAATTAACTCAGCTTTATTTGCTGCTTTAAGTGTTAATATTGCTCCTGCAGTATTATCTCCAGAATCAAATCCACCATGTGTTTCCACTACTATTATATTAGAGTCAACATCTGCTTCCTTTACAACCTTTTTCATATTTTCCCCAATAATCATACTAGCACATGTTCCAACTACTCCAATATTTTCTGGTTTAAATGTTTCATAGACTTCTCTAATTGTTTTAGATAATTTTTCACCAGCACCAAATATGAAATCATTCTCACTCATAGCTGTTGTTATTACTCTTATTCCCTCATCTTCAAGTAATCTTCCTGTTCTAAAACAGCAGCCTGCAGGACCATGCATTATAATCACATCCACTTCTAAATCTCGAAGTGTGTATAGTGCTGCTGCTATTGGACTTGGTCTTGGATGTATCATAACATTTCACCTTTTTTTAATCTATACTGTCCAACACTACTATATTTCACATTACTGAATTTTTCACTATCAAATAATGGTAGTGCTGTTATTATTATTTTCTCAATTTTTGATGGATTAATATTTCTATATTCTGGCGTGTCTATCATTACAATTATACAATCTGCATCATATATTTCATCAAGAGATATTTTTTTAGCTCCATGTGCCTCTATAATATCCTCTGATACCTTATCATCATGTACCCATACTTCAACATCTCTTTGTACAAAATCATCAATAAGTATTAATGATGCATTATCTTCTTGTGTTTTAAGTGTATCATCTGTTGTTATTCCAAGTATTGCTACTGTTGTTTCAAACATTGCAAGATGTTCCTTTAAAAACAATTCCTTTTCTGCCATGTATGCCATGTGATATGCTACATAGTTATTTGTATTCCTGGATGTTTCTGATAATTGTACAGTTTCACCATATTCATTTGCCAGATTTATTATCTCTGATGAATCCCTAACAATTTCCTGTTTAAGTACTGGTTGTGGATATGGAATATTCACATTATTATTCATATTTGCAATATCTATTGCATCAATTAAATCTATTGTTAGTGCTTCTGAAAGTATTGCCATTTGATTTGAAAGTGCAATTAGAGTATCCTTATATGCATTTTGTAGTAGAGGTATCATTTCTGCTGTTTGAATATGTTTTGTTGTTTTTATTGTTTTATTCATATTTTCATATAGATTACATGTTCTCTTAAGACTATTTTCATTTCTACCTGCAATTATTCTAGTATCTTCTTTAATTATTGTAGTATATGCAAGATTTATATCAGGAATTAATTCATATTCATCTATTATTTTAGACATTTTATATACTGTTCTTGGAGGTACTTTTGTATCGAATATCATCAAAGTATCATCATTTATACTATCACAAATAATGTTACAAGCCTCTTTCAGAGGACTTATATCGTATTTTTCATTAATAATACAGTTTTGTGTGAATATAATATTATCTGCCCTTGAGAAAATATCAACAGTATTTTCTTTTTTAAAATCTGTATTAATACTACCTGTATTATCATATACAATAATTTCATCTGAATTAATATTTGAATATCGTTCTAAATCAGTATCCTTATCAGGATAAATTACAGTTATCATGAAAAAACACCTATTTATTTGAAATAATACTGATAATATCTGATTGTTTAAGTTCCTGTTCACTTGATATTCTCATATTCTTTCTAGCATCAATTGCATGGGTAAAACCTTCACCAATATCAGTATGTATACAATATGCAAGATCCCTTGGATTGGAACCTTTAGGTATGAGAAGTGCATCAGGTAAAATATTTCCTTTCTGATCAGAATATTTATGTTCATCTTCAACAGGATACACTACAATTTCTTCTAAAACATCATATACTGCAGTATTTATAGTTTCTTGAATACCTGTTGAACCATATTTTTTTAGAACATTACTATCAATATATTCTAGTGCCATTTTCTGTTTTTGTGATAGATTCTCTTCATCAATAATTTCAAAGTAATCATCACCTGACTTATATTTTATTAATCCTGCCTTTGTAGCATTTACAAGAGCAAGTTCTGATTCAGCACTTGTTGGTATAACTTTTTCATATTTCTGTTTTAGTCTATTAATGTTTTCTTCTGCTTGTGGAGTATCTATCTTATTTGCAACTATGATAATAGGTTTTGCAAGTTCAAGTAATTTATCTAAAAATCTTAAAATATCATCTTTTTCCCATTTATCATAATCATCATCCATAATTCTTTCTGCTTCAATTACATCATCAAGAAATACTCCTGCGCCACTTAATTGATCTGCAATAACCTTTGCAAAGTTTAAGTGTTCAGACATTACCTTTCTTATGAGTCTTGGCCAATTTCTCTCTAATATTGAATAAACCCACATTGTTACCTCATGTTTTAGAAAGTTAACATCATCTAATGGGTCATGACTTCCAATTTCACATGGATTTCCTTCTTCATCTGTTCCACCAGATGCATCTATAATATGAATTAATGCCCTTGCTTGACTTAAATCATCTAAAAATTTATTTCCTAAACCTTTTCCTTCATGTGCCCCAGGAACTAATCCTGCAACATCAATTAATTCCACAGGAATATATCTTATCCCATCCTCACATTTACCAGTACGAGGATTACATGAAACATCCAATTCACTACATGGACATTTTGCTGTAACATAAGCTATTGCTGCATTTGCATCTATTGTTGTAAATGGATAATTTGCAACTTCTGCCTCTGATAACGTTGCTGAATTAAAAAATGAGGATTTACCTACATTTGGTTTTCCAGTTACTGCTATTTGTAACATATCAAGTCTCCTTTAACTATTTCGTATCTTTTATATAAAAATTAATTTAGATTAATAAAATAAATCATGAATTATCATGTTTAAACTAATTCTCCTATATTATTATATCTCATTACTAATTTAATAATATAAGGTTTTAAAAAAAATAATAAAAATTAATTGGGGATGATGAATAATTTCTACTCTAAACTACCACAACACACATATATCCAAAGTCCATCTGTTTTGCTTCCTCAAGTGTTACATGAACCACCTGTTCATCTGGATAACTTAGTTTTTCACAGATTGTTATTCCATGTTCTGGACTAAAACCATTATCTATAAGATATTCTGCAAGTTCACTAATATGTCTATTTGGAAGAATTATATTTGGAACATTATTATCAATTTTATCTAACAAGTCCTTTGTAGGTGCTTTTCCTCCATGAATTGTTATTAAATTTGCACTATCCCATGGTATTTCAACTTTTGCTGATGCTAACTGAACAGAACTTATACCTGGAATTACATTTAGTTTTGTATTTGGTGATAATCTTTGAATTGTTTTTAACATACCAGAAAAACCTGGATCACCTGTTGATAATACAGATACATTAAGTCCATCATCAAGATATGATACTGCCTTTTTCACAGTATTTGGAATATCTCTTGGCTCTAATACAACCATTTGTGCATCAAGATAGTCAAATAACTCTAAAGATCTCTTACTACCTACTAATACATCTGATTTTTCTATGGTTTCAACAGCATTTAATGTTAAGTATTCTCTAGCTCCAGGTCCTATTCCCACAATATTTAATTTATTCATAACCTACACCTTCTAAAACAGTAATAGTTTTACTTAATAAATTATATGTACATACTTATTAAATAAAGTTAAGTAAAAATATAGACGAGATATTAAAATTATCTAAATATAACAATAGTTTTTCAAAATAAAAAAAAAGAAGAAGAATATGATTTTATTTCAATATTCTTATTTATTTAAACTTTCAGTGTCGTGGTTGTTGTTGCTTTTTCATAGATTGATGTTTCACCAGTCATAACCACTAGTGTGTATGTTCCTTTAATTGTTGGTGGAATCATATCTATGTCTGCTACTCCATTTACTGCTATAGCATTTGCTTGTGTTTTTCCATTGAGTTTTACTACAACTTTTGTATTTCCTGTCACTGGTTTATTGTTATTATCATTGATTTTCACTGATACTGTTGCTGTTTTATTATTTACTAGTTTTGCTGTTGCTGTTACTTTTGTTGGTATTTTCACTGTATT
>NZ_MUZW01000055.1:0-34665 GCF_003266085.1 Methanosphaera sp. DEW79
TACAATAACAGTAGTGTATGGTGGAAATAGCCAATATCTTTCATCACAATCAACTGGAAAATTAACTCTAAAAAATACACCAACAAAAGTACAAGTATCACCAATAACAGCAGATAGAGGCGATAAAGTAACAATACAAGCAACAGTAACAACACAAAATGGTGTAAAAGTAACATCAGGAAAAGTAGCATTTAAAATAAATGGAAAAACAATAGGATACGGAACTGTAGCTAATGGTGTTGCAAAACTTTCTTATACAATTCCAAATTGGACTTATAAAACATATACAATAACGGCAGTATATGGCGGATATAACCAATATAAAAGTTCTGAAGGTACATCAACACTTAAAGTAGTGAAAAAGTCAGATATTCCAGCGGGTTTTGAAGCCTATCTTAAAGCTACAAAAAATTGTGAAGTTACAAATAGTAAAATTAAAAATTTGGCTGCAAAATTCAATTCATACACATCCACATTAACTAAAGCAAAGGCAATATTTAATCAACTGAATAAAATTACATCATATAGTGGATATTATAACACAAGATATGGTGCAGTTGGTACTCTAAATCGTGGATATGGAAATTGTGTTGATATGGCACATCTGCTTAATGCAGTTGCACGTGCATCTGGTATTCCAGCAAGATACTGTCATGCAACATGTTACTTCCGCAGTGGACTTGTAACAGGGCATGTATGGTCTGAATTATATGTTGATGGTAAATGGTATAAATGTGACTTAACATCAAATAGTAATTCATTTGGAAGTATTGTGAATTGGAACAGTTGTGGTAGTATAACTAGATATATATCACTACCATTTTAAACTCCTTTTATTTTATTCTTTTTTTTTAGAAAAATAATTTAATTAAATATTATTCTCCTTTTTAATATGAATCATTAAATAATTTAATTAAATACTTTTTACATAAATAATTAATAATTAATAATTAATAATTTAAGGAAGTATTATATACATGATATGGGATGAAAAGATTGAATGTATGTCTAAAGAGGACATGGAAGAATTACAACTAAAACGTTTACAAGATGTTGTTACAACAGCATATAATAAAGTACCATATTATCATAAAAGATATACCGAGAAAGAAGTATACCCTGAAGATATAGAAACTCTTGCAGATATTGAAAAATTACCATTTACTACAAAAACTGATTTAAGAGAATCATATCCCTTTGGTTTATTTGCAGTAGAACAAAAAGATATTATTGAAATCCACACATCTAGTGGAACAACAGGAAAACCTACAGTATCTGGTTATACTAAAGAAGATTTAGATATATGGGGAGAAGTTATAGCTAGGGGATTAACAATGATGGGTGTTGATGAAAATGATATAATTCAAAATACTCATGGTTATGGATTATTCACTGGTGGTTTTGGTGTTCATTATGGTGGACAGAAAGTAGGTGCAACTGTAGTACCTATATCTACAGGTCAAACATTAAGACAAATTGAAATAATGAAAGATTTCAAGACAAGTGTTTTAATATTCACACCTTCATATGGACTACATATAGCTGAAGAACTTGATGAAATGGGAATTAAACCATCAGATTTAAATCTTAAAGTTATAGGATTTGGTTCAGAAAGTTGGACTGATGCAATGAGAAAACAAATAGAGGATAAATTCCAAATACCTGCATATAACATCTATGGACTAACAGAAGTAATGGGCCCTGGTGTAGCAATGGAATGTAGTCAACAAGATGGACTTCATCTATCAGAAGATCATTTTTATCCAGAAATTATAGATCCACGAACATTAAAACAAGTCCCTGAAAATACACAGGGAGAATTAGTACTTACAACACTAACAAGAGTAGGTATGCCATTAATTAGATTCCGTACAAGGGATGTTACAAAGATACACCATGAAAAATGTGGGTGTGGAAGAACACTTGTTAAAATGGATAGAATTACTGGAAGAACAGATGATATGCTTAAAATTAAAGGAGTTAGTGTTTTCCCATCACAAATTGAAAAAGCATTATTATCAATTGATGGTGTAGAACCACATTACCAGATTATACTTACAAGACCAGATGTTCTTGATAAAATAGAAGTTAAAGTAGAAGCTTCACCAGAAATATTCTTTGATAATGTAAAGGAATTGGTGGGAATACGTGATAAGTTAGCTCAAGCAATACATGATGAAATAGGCCTAAGAGTTAATGTAACACTTGTTGAACCAAAAACTATTGACAGAGTAGATTCTGGAAAAGCTGTACGTGTAATTGATAATAGAAATAAATAGGGATGTGTTAGTATGGATGATATATATGTTGATCAGTTATCAATATTTTTAGAAAATAAGGAAGGTAGAATGCTTAATACTTTGGATATTATTGAAAATCTAGGTGTTAATATAAGAGCATTATCTATTGCTGATACTTCAGAATTTGGAATATTAAGATTAATAGTTACAAAACCTCATGAAGTTAAAGAAGAACTAGAAAAAAGAAATTACATTGTTAAAATAACTAAAGTACTTGCTGTTTCTATTAGTGATGAACCAGGAGGACTAAATACTATACTTAGAATTTTAGATAAAAATAGTATTAATCTAGAATATTTATATGCTTTTGTTGAACAGAAAACATATCATGCAATAGTTATATTAAAATTAGAAGATATGACTGAAGGTTTAAAAATATTAAAAGAAGGAAATGCAAATATTATTTCTCCAGAAGAAATATATTCAATATAATTTTTTTCCTTCATCTTTTTTTTATTTACAACAATTATATCCATCCTCAAATGCTTTGAGATTTATATCAATAGACTTTGGTGGAAGATTATCTTTCATTGTTGTTATTACATCCTCTTTATCTAATGGAAATGATGATATTGCTGTAGATGCTCCAACCATTGCCATATTCATAGATAATGGATGTCCTGCATTTAATGCAATTTTATTAGCATCAAAACTATATACTTCAGCTACTTTTGAATCAAGTTCAGATAAAATATCATCAATATTTGGATAATTCACATCTTGTTGATTTATTGTGGATGGGAGTACTGGTGATGTATTAACAATAACTGATGTGTCTTTACTAGTTTTTTCAAGAGCTCTTATTGCTTCTACTGGTTCAAATGCTAGTAATAAATCTGAACAACCATTTTGAATTATGGGACTCTTATCTTCACCTATTTTAAGTTCTGTTGATACGACTCCACCTCTTTGAGACATTCCATGTATTTCACTCATTACTACATTCATATTTTCTTTTAGTGCAGTTTCTCCAATTACTATAGATGTTTTAATAATTCCCTGTCCACCTATACCACAAATATACATATTATATGTCATTCTTATCTACTCCTTATGAATTGCACCTGTTGGACATACATCAACACATACACTACATTTATTACATGTTTGATCTATTATTATTTCATTATCTATTTCATTAATACTTGGACATGCTAATTGATTAACACATTTATTACAATGAATACATTTACTAGAATCTACTTTTATTTTATAGTTACGTGCTCTAATCTCTTGTTTATTTATTAGATTACATGGATATTTTGATATTATTACAGAAACTCCATCATAATTTAAAGCATCCCTATATGTGTCAATCATTTTATTAACATCCAATGGATTAACAATTTTAACAAAACCTACTCCAATAGATTTTACTAGAGATTCAATAGATATTGCTGGTGCTTCATCACCCATACCATCAACAGGTATTCCAGGATTTGTTTGTCCACCAGTCATTGCAGTTATTCTATTATCTAGTATTACAAGCGTAAATTTCATTTTATTATGAATTGCATTTATAAGTGGTGGTATTCCTGCATGGAAAAATGTTGAATCACCAATAAAGCTTATAATTGGCTGATTTTCAGTTGCTTTACTAAAACCACAGCTTGCTCCTACACTTGCACCCATGGACATTAAGTAATTTGCCATATTATATGGTGGTGCTATTCCTAATGTATAACATCCAATATCTGATGGATGAATACTTTCCACATCTAAATTTAAACTGTTAATAACACTTCTTGCTGCATAGAATGAGGCTCTATGAGGACATCCAGAACATAATGTTGCAGGTCTTGATGGAAGAGGTATTTTAGTTGGATTATTTACTTCAATAGTATTATTTTTTATTAGTCCAAGACTTATTAAAGCATTGAATAATATATCTGGAGTATATTCTAGAATTTCAGGAAGTATTCCATCTTTTTTACCATGAATTTTAGTGTTAATACCATATGTTCCTGCTACTGCTAATGTTTCCATTTCATGAATAGCATCTACTTCTTCAACAACCAATACTTCAGAGTTATTTTCTAAGAATTCTTTAACCAAATCTTCAGGGAATGGATGTGTAAATCCAAGTTTTAATATATTTACATTAACATTATTTTGATTTAGAACATCACAAACATAATTATATGCACCACCCGAAGTTATTATACCAATATCTGCCCCATTATCAAATAATTGATTTAAAGGTGATTTATTTGAAATTTCACGTAAATCATGTATCTTTTCAATCAGATTTTTATGCATAGTTCTTGCTATTTCTGGTACTGGTACATGTAATCCTATATTTTCATATAATCCCTTATTTACTTCATTTTTTGTATATGTGTCTGTTTTAACAATTCCTCTCATATGAGATACTCTTGTTGTTGTTCTAAGTATTACGGGAATATTATATTTATCTGATATATCATATGCATAATGAATAAAATCCTTTATTTCCTGTGGATTTGATGGTTCAAATATAGGTATGTTTGCCTGTCTTGCAAAGTGTCTTGTATCTTGTTCATTTTGTGATGAGAATGTTGAAGGATCATCTGCAACTAACAATAAGAAACTACCTTCTACTCCCATATATGCACTGGTCATTAGAGAATCACTAGCTACATTTACTCCTACATGTTTCATAAAAGAAAAAGTTCTTAAACCTGAACTTGCTGCTGAAGCTGCTACTTCTACTGCTACTTTTTCATTTGATGAAAATTCAAAGTATATGTTTGCATCTTTTGCTACTTTAAATAATATATCTCCAATTTCAGATGATGGTGTTCCAGGATATGTTGCTGCTAATGAAACACCAGATTCTAAAACTCCTCTGACAGCTGCCTCATTTCCCAACATGAAACGTTTTTTATCCTTATTGGAATCTAATAATTCTTTTATATTCATGTTCTTACTCCTTATAAATAAATTAACTCTATGATAAATGTAAAAAAATAGTTAATTAAATATGAATATTAATAATTAATAATTACAATTATGATAATATATCTGTTAAATAAAATATTTAAGTTATGAGTTTTTAAATTATAAAAAGATAGTTAATTTTTAAGAAAATTTTTAAATTAATATTATAAATTAAAATATAATAAAAAACATATAACTAAAATAGATAGAAAAAATAATTAAATTAATATAATTTTTAATTATTATAAAGTAATTATTAGGGGTAGTATATGATTACTGTTAACATAAAAAGATATAATCCAGAAACTAATAAACAATACATGGAATCATATGAAATTGAACATACAGATAAAATGAAAGTTTTAGATGCTCTTCAACAAATTAATGATAAATATGATGCTAAAATAGCATATAGATATTCATGTAGAGCTGGTCAATGTGGTTCATGTGCAATTAAAATAAATGGACAGGCAAAATTAGCATGTAAAGCTGAAATTAATGATAATGATACATTAGAACCATTAGATTTTAAGGTAATTAAGGATCTAATAGTTGACCGTAGTCCATTAAATAAAAAAGTAAATGATTTAAATCTTTACATGGCATCAGAATCTGATGAAAAACTATTAGAACCTGAAATTATAAAACCTGAAACATATGCTCAAACTGAAGCATTACGTGGTTGTATTGATTGTTATTCCTGTATATCAATGTGTCCTGTAATTAAAAAATCAACTGAATTTATTGGACCTTATTTTATGAGAGCATTTTCTGATTTATCATTTGATCCTAGAGAAGACACATCAAAAAGTGAGGATGCTATTGATTCTGGTTTATATTCTTGTACTTCTTGTGGACAATGTTCAAAAACATGTCCTAAAGAGATTGATATCTATGGAAAAGGTATTGAAAAACTTAGGGCAACTGCATTTGCAAGAAAAGAAGGTCCTCTTGAAGCACATAAACAAATACGTGAATCTGTAATAAATACTGGTAGAACTGTTCAACCAATGGACGATAGTAAATATCCTGAAGGATTCATAAAAGCATATAATCAAACACATACATTTGAAGAAAAACCTAAAATTGCCTTCTTCACAGGTTGTATGATAGATAATAGATTACCATGGATTGCCGAATATTTAATTAATATTCTCTCAAAACTTGGATATGAAGTAGATATCCCTGAACAACAAGTCTGCTGTGGTTCACCACTATTTAGAACTGGACAGGTAGATGTTATTCCATCATTAATTAAAAAGAATTATGAAACATTCAAGGATTATGATATAGTATTAACAGTATGTGCAGGTTGTGGTTCAACACTTAAAAATAATTATCCAGAATATGATGCAAAACTAAATGTAATGGATATAACAGAATTCCTACAGGATAAACTTAAAACTGAGGATATGAATAAATTAGATTTAAAAGTAACATATCATGATCCATGTCATCTTGTACGTGGACAAGGAATTAGTAAACAACCAAGGAAAATATTAAATAATATTAATGGTGTTGAATTTATTGAAATGGAAAAACCTGACCAATGTTGTGGTGCTGGTGGAGGAGTAAAATCTGGAAAACCAGAATTGGCTAAATCTCTAGCAGATAGTAAAGTAGACATGATTGATGAGTTAGATGTTGATTATGTTGTAACAATATGTCCATTCTGTGAATTTAATATACAAGATTCATTAACTAATAAAAATTCAAAAACAGAAGTAATTAACCTTATGGAACTTTTAAATAAGGCATATGAATAATTATATTCATATCTTTCTTTTTTTTAAAAAAATAAATGGTATTTTAATCTAGTAATACTGCTGTACCATTTACACTTACAAGAATTGTGTTACCCATAGTACCACCAAGATTACTATATTTTATTCTAACATTCAATATTGCATTTGCACCTAGTTGTTGTGCCTTTTCTTTCATACTATCTAGAGCTATTTCTCTTGTTTTTCGTAGCTCTCTTTCATAAGTAGAAGTTCTACCTCCAACAACATCCCTTACTCCTGAAAAAATATCTTTATATACATTAGCTCCAATTAATCCTTCACCATTTACTATTCCAAAATATTTTTGAACTTCTCTTCCTTCAATATATGGTGTTGTTACTATCATCACTTGAAAAAACTCCCAATTACATTCAATAAATATTAGTTTATAATTAATAGTTATTAAAGAAGTATGTAATTTTATGATTTTTAAAAAAAAGAAATAGGTGGTTATAATACTTGTTATCTTTCAAAGATTATAGAAAATAACCCTGTACATATTAACCATATACCTATAAGTAAACTAAGATTTATTGGATTATATATAAATGATCCTATGATTATATATAAACTTCCAAATAATATATTTGAAATACCAAACACTAATAGTGGATTGTATGATAATCTAGCTAAAAATACATAATAAATACCAGAAATAATCATTATACAACCACTAATATATACTAAAAAGCTAATAAATGCTGATATTAAAGCTGGATTAAACATTACAATAAAACTGAAAATTAAAGATATAATTGCCAGTACAACTGCTACAATACCACCAACTCTATGAAATTTAAATATATTTATAGCTGAGATAAACAATAGTAATGCAATCATTAAAAGTACAAAACCTGAAAACACACTATATGTCATAGACACCAAAAAAGGACAGCATAAAGCTATGATACCCAGTATAATTAATGTTATAGAATTCATATTTATATTCATTAGATAACCTCCATAAATTAAATAATAAATTCATAATATTTTCAAAAAATGATAATTCAGATAAAAAAAATAAAATTTAAAAATAAAATGAATTATATGTTAATTTGATTTATTAAGAATTATTAATTATTATTTTTAAAATATAATATTTATAAATCTATGTAAAAAAGACCTATTCAATATTTACAGTTAATTATTTTAAATAAATTAAGACAAAATATATAGTAGTGATTCTAATTGAAAATTTATACAGTGTTTGTTGAACCGAAAACATCAGGAAATATAGGATTTCTTGCAAGAACTATGAAAAATTTTGGATTAAAAAAATTAGTATTAATTAATCCATGTAAACTTGAAAATGATGCATATTATCAAGCAATGCATGCTAGAGAACTTGTACAAGATGCAATGATATATGATACTCTTGAAGAGTTTATTGAAGATAAAAAAATAACATCTATTGTAGGTACCACTGGTACTGCTGGTGGAAGTTATAATATAAAAAGAATTCCAATAACTCCAGATGAATTAGGAAAAACTATGCATGTTAATGGAAATATTGCATTACTCTTTGGAAGAGAAGGTGATGGTCTTAATAATCAAGAAATAGAACAGTGTGATATTCTAGTAACTATACCAACAAGTGATGAATATCCAATTATGAACATAACCCATGCTGCAGCCATTATTTTTTATGAAATATTTAAAAATAAGAAAAGTTATCCAATAGATGATATGGATATTTCAAGTTATGATGATAAAAAAGTATTAACTAATCTAACCAATGAAATTATCTCAAAATTAGATTATCCAGAACATAAAGAAAAACAAGTGAAAATAATTGTAAAAAGAATAATAGGTAGAGCATTTATAGCTGGACGTGAATCACAAACATTACGTGGAACACTAAAACGTATAAATACACGAATCAAAAATAAAACTCATGAGGAGTAAAACATGGCAATACTTAGTGATAAGGATATTAAAAAATATTTAGATGAAGGTCGTATTGTAATTGATCCAATTACTAATGAAAAACAGATACAACCATCATCTGTAGATTTAAGATTAGGTGACCAATTCAAGGGATTTAAAATAATAACAAAACCATATATAGATCCATTTGATAATACAGATCTTGAATCATATATGAGTTCAATTACAGTAGAAGAAGATAAACCATTTATAATACATCCCGGTGAATTTACATTAGCAACAACATATGAAAATGTGAAATTACCTGATGATATTGTTGCTAGAGTTGAAGGTAGATCTTCTATGGGTAGACTAGGTATTACCATGCATGTAACGGCAGGTTATATAGATCCAGGATTTGAAGGTAATATTACACTTGAAATATCTAATATTGGTAAAATGCCAGTTGCATTATATCCTGGTCAAAGAGTATGTCAAATTGTGTTTGAAACTATGACATCCCCATCAGAAAAACCATATGGCCATGAAGATAGAGATAGTAAATATATGGGACAAACTGGACCACAAGTAAGTAAAATCAAGGAAGATTTTGATATAATAAATGGAGGCAAATAATGGGAAATGAAGAAGTAATGAGAATATCTAGAAAAAGAGGTTATTTATATCCATCTTTTGAAATATATTCTGGAGTAGCAGGATTTTATGATTATGGACCACTAGGTGGTGTTCTTAAAAATAATATAATGAATCTATGGAGAAAATACTATGTTTCAAATGAAGGATTCTATGAAATTGAAGCACCTACCATAATGCCAAGAGAAACATTGAAGGCATCAGGACATGTTGATAACTTTACAGATCCTATGACACAATGTATGGAATGTAATGAAGTATATCGTGCTGATCATATCATTGAAGATGCTATTAGTAAAGAAGTAGAAGGACTTCCAGATGAAAAATTAACAGAAATTATTGAAGAAAATAACATAGTTTGCCAAAATTGTGGAGCTAAACTTACACCAGTAAAAAGTTATAATTTAATGTTTAAAACAGAAATAGGTGTTAGTGGAAAACAAACTGGTTTCATGCGTCCTGAAACTGCTCAAGGTATATTCATAGCATTTAAAAGAATTAGTAGATTTTATAAAGATAAGCTTCCATTTGGTATAGTACAGTTAGGTAAATCATATAGAAATGAACTTTCACCAAGACAGGGAGTTATTAGATTAAGAGAATTTACACAAGCAGAAGCTGAAATATTTGTAGATCCATCTGATAAAACACATAAAAATTATAAAAATATAGAAAATCATGTACTACATCTATATAATCAAAAAGAACAATTGAATGAAGGAAAACCTATTGAAATAACAGTAAAAGACGCCATAGATAATAACATTGTTTCAAGTGAAATGTTAATTTATCAAATAGTTATTGCCCATAAATTCTTAAGAGACCTTGGAATTGAAGATGATGTTATTCGATTTAGACAACATTTACCTGATGAAATGGCTCATTATGCAATTGATTGTTGGGATGCTGAAGTAAAAACTGATCAATATGGATGGGTTGAAATAATAGGTATTGCCGATCGTACAGATTTTGATTTAAAATCCCATATAAAACATAGTAAAGAGGATTTATCAGTGTTTAAAGAATATGATACACCAAAAAATGTAACTGTTACAAAACCTTCATTTAATATGAAAAAATTTGGTCCAACATTTAAAGGAGATTCACCAAAAGCTAAAGAAATTCTTGAAAATACTGATAGTAATATTATTAAAGAATCATTTGACAAAGATGGAGTATTTTCTTTTAGTATTGGAGAAAATAAATATGAAATCGACCAATCCTTTGTTAAATTTGAAACTAAAGAAGAACAAATACGTGGAGATCGTATTATCCCTCATGTTATAGAACCATCATATGGTATTGATCGTATAATCTATTCAACATTACTTCATTCATATACTGAAGATGAAACAGAAGAAGGTGAAAAAAGATCATATCTTAAATTACCTGCTAAAATTGCTCCTATTAAAGCAGCAATCCTCCCACTTGTAAATAAACAACCACTAACTCTTATTGCAGAGGATATAGAAACAACACTTCGATCTAGTAATATAATTACATCTTTTGATGGAAGTGGAACTATTGGTCGTAGATATGCTAGAGCAGATGAAATAGGTATTCCATATGCTATAACAATAGATTATGATACTGTTGATGATAAGAAAGTTACTATACGTAATAGGGATACCTTTAAACAAAAACGTGTGGAAATAGAAAAACTTTCAATGATAATAAATAACTTAGTAGAAGGACATATTAACTTTGAAGATATTGAAGAATAGGTGATTATATATGATTATAGATGCCCATGTACATGCAGATTGTAGGCCTATTGAGGACTTTAGAGATATTAAAATAGGTGGTGTTAATGCAATAATTACATGTGCACATGATCCATTAGAGATGAAACAATCAAATGTTAATATTGAACATTTAAATAGATTAGTATACAATGAACCAAAACGTGTGGCAAAACATGGTGTTAAAACATATGTTGCTGTGGGAATTCATCCAAGAGCAATACCCTCTGATTATAACAAAGTAATTGAAAAATTACCAGATTATCTAAAGAAAAAACATGTTATAGCAGTTGGTGAAATTGGTATAAATGCAATTCGCGATATTGAAAAGGAAGTATTTATTAAACAATTACATTTTGCTGATGAAAATAATTATAATGTTATTGTACACACACCTAGAACAGATAAAAAGAAAGTTACTAAAACCACTATTGAATTACTTGATGAAAATATCAATCCTAAACTAGTTCAACTTGATCATGTTGATTATTCAATTGTTGATATGGTAATTGATAAGGATTATACTCTTGGTATTACTGTTCAACCTGAGAAAATGTCTGTATCTCAAACAGTAAATATGTTAGATAAATATGGATTTGATAAATTTGTACTTGATAGTGATATGAGTTCAGCACCATCTAATCCTATGTCTCTTCCAGAAACAAAACATGAATTAGAAATTAGAGGATATAAAAATAGTGATATTAACAAAGTATTATGTGAGAATGTTCTTAACTTTCATAACATAAAACTTTAAATTTTCTTTCTTTAATTATTTTTTCAAAGAATATATTAAAAGGTGATACTATGTATACAAAAACTTACATAATCTGTCCTAATTGTGGATATGAACAAAATGAAGAAGCATGGGATAGATGCATAAATTGTGGATATGAATTTCATAGAAATCATAAAAAAACAAGAGAATATGATTATGACTTCTATGAAACAGCCAGACAACGTAACTACCCTCCAAGTTATACATATAGAGGTAACACTAATGAGGTTAAACCAAAAGATACTTTTATGGGCCTTATTTTATCAATAATCTGTCCAGGACTAGGTTTATTATATTTAGGTTTTCCTTTAAGGGGAATAGCATCATTTATAATAGTATTCTTAGCTTTTTATTGGTGGGGATTTTTACCTGCAATAGTTCTATACATTTTTTCAATAGTAATGACCCAATGTTGGGGTGCTGAATAAAAAAAATAGAGTTATATTCAAATATCCATTTATTTCTTTTTTTGAAATATAAAAATAAAAAAATAGAAAAAGTAGTTTTATTGTCTTAACACTCTTATATCCTTAGGAGTTACAACAATAACATTTTTTGTACTTCCAAGTAAGATTACACTTGCATTTGTTGCATTTTTAAATGCTTTTAATGTTGAAGATAGCTTTCTAAATTCAGAAGCTCTTCTTTCTTGAATATATTTTAAATCAAGTATTGCTGGAACACCTGTTTTATTTACATTATCTAATTCATCTGATAATGAATTTAAGGATTTAATTTTTACTAAACGAATAGTATCAATATTTACACCTTGTTCTGGTTCAATTAAGACTGCTTCATCATCAGAATGATCAACAATTATATCTTCATAATCTGATTCATATGAATCACCCACATCTGAAATGAAATTATCACTTAACATTTTTTGATCATCGTCAAAGTTAGGTTCCATATCTGAATCAACATTATAATCACGATCCAAACTTTTTTTAATATTAATTGAAATATCCCTTAGGCTATTATCCATTTTTCTCACCTATATAATCCAAAACAGTCTTTAACAAACGTTTAAGACCACCATTAGAATTTGTATGTATATCCACAGTAGGTAAATTAAATTTTGATTCTATATTCTCTAATGATAAATCAGGAGCATTTCTTCTATTAATTGATAAAGCAACTACTTTTGTAGGTTCAACAGCTTCAATAGCATTTAATTCTGTGGAAATACCAACAGGTTCTCTGAATGGATGGTTTTCCCTGTGACATAATACTACAGCATCTGGCATTGCTCCAAACAATATAGCTGCTGAAAGTCCTTTAGGATGTGGATTACCAGTTTCTGTTAAACTTGATTGACCTTCAATGAAAATAATATCTGCATCTTCCTCTTCTTCAAAATATTTTACTGTTCCCATTATAGCTGAAGGAACATCCATTACAGATAAACTTCCAGCTCTGAAATTAATATCAGTTGGAGGTTGTAATCCCATTTCATCTGTTGAAAATATTTTTGCATTGAGACCTAACTCTTTTGCTGCTTTACCCAAGTTACGTGTTGTGGTTCTTTTTCCACATTCTTGTGATGTACCACCTATAAATATAACAGGTTTTTTATGATGATATGTTATTTTTGGTAATACTTCTGTTACTTTTTCTGGTGCAGTACCTATTACTTTTTCAACATTATCTAATCTTGAACTTATTTGTTTTATTTGAACACCTTTTTGATTAGCAAATTTTATTAGGGATGGATTTTCTTCTAAAGGTAATGATCTAAATGATGTTAATACATTTTGTCCTAGATCTATAGCTTGAACTGCATATTTTAAAGCAGCACCTTCAGCTCCTATAGGTAACATTATTGCTACTGTTTTTGAATTTGATTCTTCAACCAATGTTTTTAAATCAGAACCTACTATATGTCCACAAAATTCTTTTCCTTGTTTTGCTTTAGAATCATCTAAAAAGCCAGCAGTTTCAACTCCATCAAAATTAGATAATTTTTCTCCACCTCCACCAGCTCCAATGATTATAAACGGACTTAAATCCTGAAAATCTTTACTAGATGTTATAGAATACAAAAAATCACTTCTCCAAAAAAATTTATTTTATAAATAATTATATAATTTTAAATCTATTATATTTAGATATATTTCAACTATAATTTATAATTATACATTTTTTTATAAAAAAAGTAATTTATTATTAGTATTTAAAAAAATGTTTTATTAATTAGATTTATAAAAAAATTATATTCATAATATAATTTCTAGAAATATATTAAAATCAGATTTTACACTTAAAATAGAATTTAATTAAAAAATTTAAGTATTAATAAAATTTAAATTAGTAATATACAATAAAATAAGGATGAAAATTATAAAGTAGAACAAATATTACTATAAACGACTAATATCCATTTTAAAAACAAAAACATATCTTTTAGAGACTTAAACCTTTAAATTTTTATTTAGAAAAAAACTTAAAAAAAATTTTCAGGAATATTTAAAACATAACATACATTCTTAATTATTTACAACAGTAACATATAAAACTAGGTAATATCAATTGATAAAAAGTAGTATAAAAAAAAAATAAAATTTATTGGATATTATTTAATATCTTATTTTCCCAATATGTCTTGTACTTCCCGGATCTTCATTGTTATATATTGACAAGTGGTATATAAACCATTCTAATGGTACTATTAATGCAAATGGTGTTAATAAAGGATGAATATCAGCATAATCATTTAAATTAAATAATATTGAATTTACTTCTAAATCTTCACAGAACTTTATTGCTCTATTTGTCACATCATCAAAATTATTGCCTGCTTTTAGAAATACAACTGTAACTCCTTTTTCAACTCTTTCAATTAATCCATGTCTAAATTCGCCTGAATATACTGGACATGCATGTTTTAATGCTCCTTCCATAAACATTGTCATTGCTAGTTTATATGCTAATCCAAAGTTTAATCCACTACCCATACAGTAGAATAAATCCACATCCTTATTTATTCTTGCTATTTCCTTAGATTTTTCCTCTGTAGTTTCTATTGCTTCTTCAATTAAATCAGGAACTGTGTATAATTGAGTTAGTATTTCTTCTGATTCTTTAGTTTTTATCATATTGAAGAATATAACATACAATGCAAATAATTGTGTTACATATGTTTTTGTACCTAAAATAGCCACTTCTTCTCCACATAATGTTATTATTGCATCATCAGCTTCTTTTGCCATGGAACTATCACTGACATTTGTAATAGCTACTGTTTTTAAATTATATTCTTTTGCTTTTCTTAGAGCTGAAAGTGTATCTGATGTTTCACCAGATTGTGATGTTAAAATAACACCCATATTACTATCTTTTACTAGATATTGATGATCAGTAAAATCAAAACCTGTTTGTACATCAATATTAATATCAGACAGAGATTTTATTGCATCACGTATCGTATAACAAGTAGAAATAGAGCTTCCACAACCTATTAAAAATATTTTATCAAGATTAAGAAATTCTTTAGATATGTATTCCATGTGTCTTTTTTCAGATTCTATTGTACGTCGTAAAGAAATTGGTTGATCTTTAATTTCTTGATACATAGCATATTTCATTGAACTTATCTCCCAGTTTAATGTTTGAAAACATGATTCCATTTAATTAATTTATTTTTTTTTGAATATGATGTTTATTAAAAAAAATGTATAATTATATTTAGTTATATCTCTTTAATTATATAATAATTATCTTAAATATAGAATATGTTATGAATTCAGTTTTAATTATCAGTGAAAAGATTAGTTTGTATATATATATCATATACTTGTAATACATATAATAAAAAATATGTTATTAGTAATAATAAAGCAACAAAACTTGCATCTATATAACAAATCATATTGTAACATAAACTTATAAGTGCATATAAAATGAAAAATATTGGAATTAATAAGAAAAACAATATACCTTTATGCCATTGCTTTAGATAGAAATAACTAAATCCTGGAAAAAATAACGATAAAATCATTGCTAACTTCATATTTTTAGATGTTTTATTATCATTTTGTGATAATATAGAACCACAGAACCTGCAAATATCATTTTCATCAGGATTTTCATAACCACATAGTTGACATTTCATAACATCACTCTCTTTTATCAAATTCAGTAGCAGTAACCAAGATATTTATAAGATATAATATTATACATGTTGTAAACATGATTAATACTATTGTTTGCTGTTTTAATAATGCATATAATAAAAATGCAAATATGAATAAAAATATTTCTCCAAAGAAGAATAAACATCCTTTTTTAATATCTTTTATATAAAAACAACCCATTCCACATATAAATGAAGAGAATAATATTGCAATAACTTTTCTTTCATTATAATCTTTATTTTGATTAATTGAATTTGAGTTTATATTTTTAAAATAATTGTTGTTACTTGTATTATATTTTTCTTCTAAAAATTTATGATATAACTGTTTTAGGGTATTATTAGACAAATTATCTTCTTGAGTAATGCTATGATTAAATTTAAAATTATCTGCATTAGAAAATTCTAATCTTTTAGAACAATGAATACAATATGTATATTCATCAGGATTTTCAAAATTACAATAAATACATTTAACCACAAACATAGCCTCACTTATTTTTAAATAAATAATATATAATTATTATTTTATATATTTTTATAAGAATATAAATAAAATCAGTGAAAATTAGGAAGTTAGTGTTATGATAATAGATAATTTAACTATTGGAAAATATATATCAAGACCAAATCGTTTTACAATCGAATTTAAAGATAAAGATAAAGCAATTACACTGGCCCATTTACATGATCCTGGACGTTTAAAAGAACTATTAATTCCAAATACTGATGTTTTATTGAAATATATTAATACATATAAAGAAACTGGACGTAAAACTAAGTATGATGTTATAGCCATTAAAAATAAAAATAATTGGATCTTACTAAATAGTAGTTATCATAATAAATTAGTGGAAGAATTAATTAATACTAAAGAAATTAATAGTCTTGAAAATTTTCACATAGACAAACCTGAAATTAAATATAAAAATAGTAGAATAGATTTTTTATTGAAGGATGATAAAAACAATCCACTATATTTAGAAGTAAAAGGTTGTACTTTAGTTGAAGATACTACTGCTAAGTTTCCTGATGCTCCTACTAAAAGAGGAAAAAAACACGTGGAAGAACTTATGGAAATTCATGAAAAGGGCATTTTTACTATGGTGTTAATATTAGTTTTACATAATGATGCAGACGAATTTAAGCCAAATTATGACACTGATATTGATTTTAGCCAAACACTCCATGAAGCATATATAAGTGGTGTTAAAATATATCCCTTAAAAATAAATACTGAATTAAAAAATAACAGTATTATTCTAAAAAAAGATAGGATTTTATCAATAAAATTCAAGGAGAGAAATAAATGAAATGTGATAGATGTAACTTTGAAAATCCAGAAAATGAATCGTACTGTATAAATTGTGGTCAGAAATTACCTGAAAAACCAATGGTAACACATATTATTGTTAAATTTTCTAATAAAATCCCTGAAAACAATGAAAACAATAACTATTATTCTGTTACATATAGAGGTCCTGATAATACTGAAATTAACGATACTGCATATGGATGTATTAAAAAGACCATGAAAGATAATAAGAAATTGTTTATTGCCATTATTTTAAATTTAATTGTTGCAGGTACAGGTCATTTATATCTTAAAAGATACTATAGGGGTATAATTTTCTTAATACTTACTATTGGTTTATGTCTTACTTCATTATATAATTCCCAATTTGTTAATTTAGTAATTAGTGCTTATGTAATACAAACAATCGATGTGATTTTTTGTTACTATGAAAGACAATGAGTTTTTAATATAGAAATTATTATTGTATTTTAAATATATACATTATAATACAAAAAAATTAATTATTTATAAAAAATAAATATAATATATAATTATTCATTATACTAACAGTTGTTATTATAAATTAATACGAGGATATACATGGCAAGTCGAATCATAGAAGGATATAAATTATATAAGAACAATGATGTAATTATTGAACATTATGAACCCGACCATGTGATTTTTAAGGTTAAAAATAACAAAAATACTGATTATTACATTGTATCTATGATATATGGATATTGGAATTGTGATTGTGCAGATTACCAGTTTAGAAATCAACAAAATCCTGGTAGTTTTTATTGTAAACATTTACAAGCAGCACAATTTAAACTTCACGACCTATTAGAAAATAAAAAGGAAGGAAATTCATGAAAATAGAAGAATTATTAAAACCATGCCCAGAATGTGGATCTAAAGATAAAACCCAACATAGAGATTTTGATAATGAATTTAAAGCTTATGGTTCTAATGGTGAACTAAAATGTTCTAACTGCGGACATATCTTTATTACACGTGATGAAGCTATAGATCGTAGAAGAGAATCAGAAAAACAATTAGAAAATAAATAAATTAAATGTAGGAGTTAATATTATGATAGTAGAAGAATTTTGTATGTATTGTGGAGCTTGTGCAGGTGTGTGTGTAGCTGATGCTATAGAAGTACAAGAACTTAAAATCATAATCGATGAAGAAAAATGTACTAAATGTGGATTATGTGTAAAAACATGTCCTGTTGAAGCTTTAAAATTAGAATAGGATGATATTCATGATTGAAACTGATATTTTAGTAGTTGGAGCAGGACCTTCAGGATCACTAGCAGCAAAAGAAGCAGCATTACATGGTGCTGATGTTATATTAATAGATAGAAAATCTGAAATAGGATCACCAAAACGTTGTGCTGAAGGAGTTTCCAAGGATGGATTAGCACAATTAGGTATTAAACCTGATCCTAGATGGATTGCACGGGATTTATATGGGGTAAGATTAGTATCACCAAATAATACAAGTGTATGGATGGATAATAATACTATTAAAATACCTGAAGCAGGATATATACTTGAAAGAAAAGTATTTGATAAACATATGGCAATGGATGCTGCACGTGCTGGTGCTAAAATAATGATAAAAACAAATGCTACTTCCCTAAAAAGAGTAGATGATGGAATTATTGTTAGTACAAACCATATGGGTAAAGACATAGATATACATGCTAAAATTGTAATTGCCGCTGATGGACCTGAATCTCGTATAGGTAGATGGGCTGGACTTGAATGTAACACAGAATTTAAATATATGGAATCCTGTATACAATTTGAAATGGCTGGAGTTAATATGGAAAACAATAGGGATATTGCATTGTTCTTTGGAAGTGTTGCTCCAGGAGGATATGTATGGATATTCCCTAAAGGTGATGACATAGCAAATGTTGGTATTGGAGTTCTTAAAAATAAAACCAATAAAACAGCATATGAACATTTAATGGAATTTATAAAAACTTGTCCTGAAACTAAAGATGCTCAACCTGTTGAAATAAATGTTGGTGGAGATCCTGTTGGTGGAATTATTAAAGATAGAATTGGAGATAACATTCTTGTTGTTGGAGATGCTGCAGGTTTTGTAAATCCTTTAACTGGTGGTGGAATTAATTCTGCACTTGAATCTGGTGTATATGCTGGAATTGTTGCAGCTCAAGCTATTAAAGATGGAGATTATAGTAAGAACAATCTTAAAGAATATGTTTCATTAACTGATGAACATATTGGTAAACATTATAAGAAATATAATAAAGCTAAAGAATATCTTTTATCATTAGAAGATGAAGAACTTGATGAAATTGCTGAAGAATTTGCAAAAGCTGACTTTGAAGAAGTAAATCCAAGAACATTAATTAAAATGTTAATTAAGGTTTCACCTAAAGCTTTAGTTAAATTAGGTAAATTATTCTAAAACTCTTATTTACCCCTTTTTTAAGGAAGATAATATGAAAAATGCAAAAATACCCTGTATAACAGAATTATCCTTACATAGACCTGAAGTTGTTAGATGGCAACAACGTATGCAACTACTCAAACCATATACAGATACTGTAGTTGTATTACCTTGTAGTATGAAAAAACCTTATTCCCAATCTAAATCACATACATTATTTCGAAAGTACACAAAAGGTTTACAAGAAGTTATATTAACTTCTCCTTTTGGAATCTGTCCAAGAGAAATGGAAAAAACATACCCTATTCAATCATATGATGCTTCAACAACAGGTGATTGGTCTGATGAAGAAATAAAAACTTCTGGTAAATGTTTAAAAGATTATGTTGGAGATAGAAAAGTTATTGCTCATGTAAGTGGTGGTTATAGAGCAGCTTGTGAAGAATATCTAGATAATGTTGTTTATACATGTACTGATGGAAATACACGTTCAAACAAATCTCTAGAAAATCTTAAAATAGCTGTTAAAAAGGCTGATAAAGTAAGTCAATCAAAGCATAGAATTCATGATCTACAATCAATAGCTAGATATCAATTTAACACTAAAAAAGCAGATAAATTAATACCTGAAAATACACAGACTCGTGGTCGTTTTAATACTAGAATTTTAGTTGATAAAACCCAAATTGCAACACTACACTTTGAAACTGGATTATATACATTAAATTTACCTGCTGGTAAAATATTAAAAGAAGAAAAAATTAATAGAGTGTTTATTAATTTTGATTTACAATCAAATACTTTATTTACACCAGGAATTGATGATGCTGATGAAAATATTATACCTAATGATGAAGTTGTTATTATAAATAATGATGAAGTTGTAGGTGTTGGTAAATCAACAATGAGTGGAAAAGAATTAGTAGAATCTACTAAAGGTGTTGGTGTTAAAATTAGACACCAGATAAAATAAAAAAATATATAAAAAATAAATTTAAAAGTAATTAATAAATAGGAGATAAAAAAATGGTAGATGGCAATATAAAAGATGAAATTCAAGATAAATTATCACTTATAGCTGATCCTCATATGGGTATTAGTATTGTTGAAATGGGACTTGTAAGAGATATTACTGTTGATGAAGCTAATAAAACAGCAAAAGTTGTTTTATCCCCAACAAATCCAGGATGTATGAGTATTGCTAATGTAGCAATGGCATCCAAATTAGAAATTGAAAAATTAGACAGTATTGATAAAGCTGAAATAGAAGTTATTGATCATATGATGGCAGACACCATCAATGAAATGGTTAATAAGGAAGAATAATTTTTTAATTCATTATTTAGATAAAAAAATCATTTTGATGTATTTTTACATCAAATTTTTTTTGAAAAAAATAAAAACCACAAAGTATATATATTAAGTACATACAATATAGTAATAGTTGCTTAAGTACAACTATAAAACTGATTTTGATTAGTAAGGGCGCGTGGCTCAGCTTGGTTAGCGCGCACGGCTGATAACCGTGAGGTCATGGGTTCGAATCCCATCGTGCCCACTTTATAAACTATTTTACTAAAAATAAATATTTATAGATATTATTTTTATATTAAAAAGAATATAACTTATTTTTCCAAAATTCTAAAGAATATTTAATAGAATATAAAATATATTAAAAAATACTTATACTTATTCTAGAATAAAAAAAAGATATTTTATATGATTATACTCAGTAAAACTAGATTTATCCACATAACTACTATCTTAAGAAAAAAAATATTTTTTATAAATTTTCCAAGATAAAATCAACTAATGTATCTGTTCCATGTATTATATTACTAGAATATTTTTTTGTTGCTTTTTTCATTTCTAATTCATTAGATAATGCATCATTTACAACACTAGTTATGTTATCTACATTACTCTCTATTACTGCCCCATCAAATACTTTAGATAATCCATGATATCTTCCATATTTCACACCAACAACTACCACAACAGGTATTTCACATGCTATTGTTTCATGTAATGTTGCTCCATCATCTGTTATTACAGCTAAATCAATCAAGTCATATAGATGTTTAATGTAATTTATATATCCTAAATTCATGATATTAGGATAATCAACAATATCTCTAACAACATCGTTTAAAGGTTCACCTATTAAGAAAATATTTATATTATCTGATTCCTCTGCATATTTACGTACTGCTTTTGCCATGTCCTCAAATAAAGTGGATCCAGAAGAGAAAAGTACTGATTTTTTAGTTGAATTATAATTATCCGGCAAAATATCTAGGATATTTTCTTTATCACCATTAACAATATCAGTTTTGATTGGTATATAATTATCAATTGAAGGATATTTTGAAATATTATTTTTTGAATTAAATAGTGGTGATTCTGGTAATAAAATTGTAGGATTACATTTAATAGAAATTTTTGTATCATTTGGTGTTGAAACTACACCAACTACAGGTACACCTGATAATTTAGCAGCTAAACATCCTACTACTACACCCCCACCAATAATTCCAACAACACCATCTGCTTTTTCAGATTTAATAAGAAGTGATGCTTGAATTATGGCTTTTATTGTTTTCAAACCTGCTTTAAATAGGTTAAGTTTTGTTGATGCATGACCCCCTGCTGCTGGAATTGATGATTTAAGCCAAGAAATATTTTTATTTTTATAATAATATCCTTGAGCTTTAGAATCTAGCACTATTTTTGTAGAAATATTTCTTTCATTTAATGCTTCTGAAATAGTATGTGCTATTACTGCATCACCACCTATTCCCCTACCTGTTACAAATAATAATAATTTCATTTATTTTACCTACTGATATATTTTCATATAAACATATTATATTTATAAATAATACTAATATGTATTGAAAAATATTAAATTTTTCTTTTTATGGACTATAAAAAAAGGTATGAAAATATAATCTAATATAAATACTTAAAAATAAGTTTAAATTAATAATAAGTTAATTTTAAAAAAAAGATAGTGTTTAATAAAAAAAAGAATGAAGAATTTATTCATTTTCTAATTCTTCAAGTAATTCATTCCAAGCATTTAATGATTCTTTTGCTGCTTCTTCTGTTAATACTTCTATAGCATAACCTGAATGTATAAGTACATAACTACCTATATCTGCTTCTACTAAATCCAATTTAGCTTCTTGTTTAACTCCTCCAAAATCACAAGTTGCTATATTATCATTAATTTCAACTATTTTAGCTGGTGCTGCAATACACATTTTATACTCCTCCTTATTCTATATCATAATAGATAATAATTATTTATTAAAAAAAAGTTTATTTTTTTAAATCTTGCCATTATTATGTTATTTATATATTATTTGTAATATTTAAAGATAAAGTTTACAACAAGTTATGTATAAAAAATTATATATATAAAAAATAATATAACATATATGTGATACACTTTAAGATTAATATTATTCTAAATTATTTTCATTTTAAGTACACAAGATAATATTTTTAGAATAAAAAAAATAATTTATAAAGTGATTAAATGATAAAAAATATACAAAAAATCATCAAAGATGATATTTCAGCTGCTTTAAAAAATCCAGTAGTTTTAATTGTATTAATCGCATTAATCATACTTCCATCATTATACTCTGTAATAAATATATATGCATGTTGGGATCCATATGAAGATACTGATAACATTAATTTTATCATAGTAAATAATGATAATCCAGTTACAGTTAATGGAACAACTTATGCTTATGGAGATATGGTTGTTGATGAATTAAAGAATAATTCAAATTTTAATTGGGTTTATAAAGATGAAGATGAAGCTCGAGAATCTCTAAAAAATGGAACAGATTATGCAGCCATAATCATACCAGAAGACTTTTCAAAAGACATATTATCAGTTTATTCAGGAAATCCTAAACAAGCAAAGATAGAATATCTTGATAATGATAAAACAAGTCCAGTAGCTCCTAAAATAACTTCAAAAGCAGCATCTAATGTAGTAAATGAAATTAATAATAAAATACATGAGGAATATAATACTAAAAATTACATTAGTTCTAATCCTGTTCTTCTACAACAAGCACAATCAAGTCAAACACAAAATACAACTACTGCAAATACTACTAATACAACAGTTACAAACACAAACAATAGTTTAGCTCAATCAACTTCAATACAAAATGTTAAAAATTATTTCCATGAACCTACAACTTTAAGTAATTATAGTTACTATGAAGCTGATACTTATGGTCAACAAGTATCATCATTCTATACAGTTCTTGCTGCATGGGTTGGTGGTATTATACTAGTAGCATTATTAAGTACAAAACCTACAGAAAATAAGGAAAAATACAAACCAATTGAAGTATACTTTGGAAAAATAGGATTATTCTCCATAATGAGTATATTACAAGCAATTGTTACATTTATAGCATTGAGTTTATTAGGTATTCCAATGAGTAACAGTGTTTTAATGTTAGGTTGTATGATACTAATAGGTTTGTCTTTTACAGCGATAATCTATTCACTAGTATCAGTATTTGGTAATGTAGGTAAAGCTATAGCTTTAATAATATTAGTATTCCAAATATCTGGAACTAATGGTATTTATCCTATAGAAATTATGTCTACATTATTCCAAACAATAATGCCTTACTTACCAATGACATATGCAATTTTAATATTAAAAGATGCTATCTTTGGAGTTGTATGGCCATCATTCATAAGAAATGTACTTTGTTTAATTATATTCCCACTATGTGCAGTGGCTTTAAGTATTGTAGTTAAAGAAAAATTAGATAAAAGTAGTAAATTCTTTGAAGAAAAACTTGATGAAAGTAATTTATTTGAATTAAGAAAATAATTCAAATATCTTATTATTCTTTTTTTAATATAATGAAACTTTTGAAACACCCTCTATTTTTAATAATAATTGAATTAAATCACCATTTACAGGTTTATCTGTAATGATTGTTAAGTGAGGTGTTAAATCTATTTCAGGATCACTTGCATAAGCTTGTCTAATACTTATTTTTTCATATGCTAATAATTCTGTTACTTTACTTAATATTCCAGGTTTATTTGCTTCTCCTTCAATCTCGATTACTCCTAAACCCAAGGTGTCTGATAAATTAGTTAAGAGAGCACCTGATGGATATATATTTGTAAAAATATTTTTTAAAATATCATCCTTTAATATATTCTCAATTGTTGATGTTACTACTCTTCTATCTGTATCTACTGATTTTGCAAGTGAGGATATGTTTATTTCAACATCTTTACAGTATATTTTTTTATCTTCATCCACTTTTAATCCTAATTCAAGCATTTTTCTTATAATTTTTTGTTGAGAAGGATATTTATCAAATTTTTCAAGTATATCTTTCCACATTGTAATTAATTCCCTTTTTTTTATCTATATAATAAATATGTATTGATGTTTAATATATACGTTTAATGTATAAATTTATACACTATAACTTTATATAGTACATTGATGTAATATTAATATAGACAAAGGTGATATAAATGAAAAAGAGTGAATGTTTTTGGCGACTTAAAAAAGCTAATTAAAAAACCAACAACTAAAAAAATTGAAATAGACAATCCAGTAAAACTATTTAAAAACCTATATTATAACTACAAAGACACATTTTTACTTGAATCCATGGAATCAGATAGTGGACTAGCAAGATATTCAATAATAGGATTTAATCCAGTAGCAAAAATAAAAGCACATGATCATAATGTAACTATTACAACAGATACATATACATTTGAATATACTTCAGACAACCCATTACTTGACATAAAAACATTGATTAAAAATGATTTTAAAGAAGAAGGATTTAGAGGAGGATTACTTGGATATGTTTCATATGAATCAATTAAATATTTTGAAAATGTACCAACACATAAAAGTATCTATCCTGACTTTGAATTTGGACTATTTCTAGATTGTGTTGTATATGATAATATACATAAAACATGTGAATACACAACATTAAATGAAGATAGAAGTGATCTAATTAAAAGAATATACCAAGAAGAACATACAAATGGAATTCTTGAATATAAATTAATACAAGAAGATTTTACACAAGATGAATATGAAAATGCAGTAGATGAAACTAAAAATCTAATTACTGATGGTGAAATATTCCAAGCTGTAATTTCAAACTCTGAAAATCTTGTTCTTAAAGGAAGTAAACTTCCCTTATATGAACACCTAAGAAAAATAAACCCATCTCCTTACATGTATCATATAAAATTAGACCAAAGAGAAATTATTGGTTCAAGTCCTGAAATGTTAATGAGACTGGAAAAAGGTACTGTTGAATCATATCCTATTGCAGGTACAAGGCCAAGAGGAAAAAATAAACAAGAAGACGAAGAGTTAGAAAAATCCTTGCTAAATGATGAAAAAGAATTAGCAGAACATTTAATGCTAGTTGATTTAGCTCGTAACGATATTGGAAAAATCAGTAAAAGCAACACTGTTAAACTTGAAGAATTCTATGGTATTAGAAAATTTTCACATGTACAACATATAGTATCACATGTAACTGGTAAATTAAATGACAATTTAGATGCCATTGATGCATTCATGTCATTATTCCCTGCTGGAACATTAAGTGGAGCTCCAAAAATAAGAGCAATGGAAATTATAAATCAAAAAGAAAAATATGCAAGAGGACCATATGGTGGTGCAGTAGGATATTTCTCATTAAATGGTAATGCAGACTTCGCTATTACAATAAGAACATTAACTACCAATGACAATAGGGCAGAAATACAAGCTGGTGCAGGAATTGTATATGATTCAATACCTCAATCAGAATATGAAGAATGTAGAAGAAAAAGACAGGCACTTTTTCAAGCTCTTAAAGAATCAGGGAGTGAAATATGATGATATTAATTATAGATAACTATGATTCTTTTACATACAATCTATATCAGTTAGTGGGAAAATATACTGATGATGTTGAAGTTGTAAGAAACAATGAAATAACAATTGATGAAATAGAAAAAATGAATCCTAGCCATATTATACTATCACCAGGTCCTGGAAATCCAACAAAAAGTAGAGATTTTGGAATTTGTGGAGATATAATTAGTAACTTTAAGAAAACACCAATTTTAGGTGTATGTTTAGGACACCAAGGAATATTTTCAAAATATGGTGGAAAAATTTCAAAAAATAAACCTGTTCATGGAAAAAAAGACAGTATCATACATGAAGATTCTCCACTTTTTAAAGACATTCAAAAGGAATTTGAGATTGTTAGATATCATTCATTAATATGTGATGATACATCCATACCAAAGGATTTAAAAGTTACAAGTTATACTAGGGACAATATTATCATGTCAATTGAGCATGTAAATTATCCAACCTATGGTATTCAATTTCATCCAGAATCAATTGGAAGTTCATATGGTGATACTATAATCAAAAATTTCTTAAGTATTAATGGATGATCTAATATGAATGTTATAGATAGAATAATAGAAAATAAAAAAGTAACACTCACACAAACTAAAAAACAAAAACCCCTAGAAAAACTTAAAGAAGAGGCAATTGACATAGTTTCTACAAAAACAAAGTTATTTAGATTTCAAGAAAAACTAAAAAATAAAACAACACAACTCATTGCAGAATACAAACCTGCAAGTCCATCAAAAGGAAATATCAGTACATTAAAAGCAGAAGATGTTATTCCAATATATGATAAAAATAACGTAGACATGATGTCAATTTTAACTGAAGAAACATACTTTAAAAGTAATCTAAAAAATTTTAACATAGCAAACAACTTAACAAACAAACCATTACTTAGAAAAGATTTTATTATAGATGAATACATGATCTATGAAGCTGCTGTTAATAATGCTAGTGGAATATTATTAATAAGTGGAATCTGTCCTAATATAGAAGAATATTTGAATATTTCTAGAAATCTTGGATTAGATGCAGTAGTTGAATGTCATACATTAGAGGATATTGAATCTGTAGTAGATTATAACCCTGAAATTATTGGTATAAACAATAGAAATCTAGATGATTTTACTATTAATCTTAAAACAACAAAAGAATTAAAAAAATATGTTCCAAACTACTTAATATCAGAAAGTGGAGTAAAAACCATAGAAGATGCTAAAAAATTAAAGGAATATGGAGCAGATGGTATTTTAATAGGAACAAGTATCCTACAAAACAACACAGAAAAAGAAATTGAAAAATTTATTGAAAACCTAATTAACGTCCTAAAAAAATAAAAAGAAGGTATTGAATATGACACCTAAGATAAAAGTATGTGGTATAACAAATAGAGATGATTTAAAGAAAATTGAAAAATTAAATGTTAACCACGTAGGTTTTATAAATATTGAAAGATCAAGTAGAAATATTTCATTAGATGAAATAACTTATCTTAAAAAAAGTTTATCAGATAAGAACTTAGCAACATTAGTACTCGAACCAAATAATGCTTATGAAGCATTACTTAAAGCTAATAGAAGTGAAATATTTAACATACAACTACATTCACTCACCTGTTTTGATATTCGATATTTAATCTGGTTAAATCAGTACCATAATGGACAACGTCTTAATATCACCAAAGCAATAGGATTAAAAGATAAAATAGATACTAAAAAGAAAAAAGAAATTAGAAATCATTGTTTATACTCTGATAATATAATATTTGATTATGTTAAAGATGGCCTAACTGGTGGAACAAATACTTATATACCAATTGAAACTGCTATTAAAGCAAGTAGATTAGTTAAACAATATGATCCAAGAACTGAAGTTACATTAGCTGGAGGATTAAATTTAAACTACCTTGAAGAAATAAAAAATAAATTACATTATTTTGATAGAATAGATCTAAATAGTGGAGTAGAAGAAAAGCCTGGAAAGAAAAATATAAAAAAAATTAAAGAGATTATTAAATTAATTGAAGAATGAATGTGATATGATGAAATATGAAGGAAAATTTGGAAAATATGGTGGTATCTTTGTACCAGAATTATTAATACCTGCAATTGAAGAATTAGAAGAAGCATTCTACAAATTCAAAGATGATGAAGAATTTATGAATGAATTACATTTTTATCTTAAAGAATTTGCTTCTAGACCTACAGGCCTATATTATGCAGAAAATCTTTCAAATGAATTGGGATGTAAAATATATCTTAAAAGAGAAGATTTACTCCACACTGGTGCTCATAAAATAAACAATGCTATTGGACAAGGATTACTAGCAAAGTACATGGGTAAAACCGAATTAATAGCAGAAACTGGTGCTGGACAACATGGAATTGCAACTGCAGTAATTGGAGCTAAATTAGGATTGAAAGTAAAAATATTCATGGGATCTAAGGATGTTGAACGTCAAAAACTAAATGTATTCCGTATGGAATTATCAGGAGCCGAAGTAATTCCTGTTGATATGGGATCTAAAACCTTAAAAGATTCAATTAATGAAGCTTTTAGATACTGGATTTCCAACCTTGATACTAGTCATTATCTGATTGGAACAACAATGGGACCACATCCATATCCTTCAATGGTGAAATTTTTCCAAAGTGTTATAGGAAAAGAAGCACGTGAACAAATACTTGAAAAAGAAAATAAACTTCCAGATACTGTTATAGCATGTGTTGGTGGAGGAAGTAATTCCATAGGTATTTTTAGTGGATTTGTTGATGATGAAGATGTGGATCTTATTGGTGTTGAAGCAGCAGGTGATGGAATAGATACCAATGAACATGGAGCTACTTTAACTAAGGGAACTGAAGGTATACTTCATGGATCATTATCTATTGTATTACAAGATGAAGATGGACAAATTAATGATACAAGTAGTGTTTCTGCAGGTTTAGACTATCCTGGAGTTGGACCAGAACATGCTTATTTACAAAGTAGTGGTAGAGCAAAATATGTTCCTATTACAGATAAAGAAGCTTTAAATGCCTTTAGATTATTATGTGAAACTGAAGGAATTATACCTGCATTAGAAAGTTCACATGCAGTAGCATATGCTGTTAAATATGCAAAACAAGAAGAAAATAAAGGAAAAACTATCATTGTAAACTTATCAGGTCGTGGAGATAAGGATATGTTTACTGTAGCAAAAGAATTAGGGGTATCAATATGAGTATGAAAACATATACAGAAGTTTTTAAAAAATCTAAGGAAAATAATGAAGGAATATTCATACCATTTCTAGTGGCAGGAGATCCTGACTATGACACATCGTTAGAAATTGCTAAAACATTGGTTGATAATGGTGCAGATGCTCTTGAAATCGGTTTTCCATTTTCAGATCCAGTAGCTGATGGAAAAAGTGTTCAAAATGCAGACATTCGTGCATTTAACAGTGGTATGAACATTAAAAAATGTATTAAATTCCTAAAACAATTACGTGAATATACTGATAAACCATTTGGTTTACTATTATATTATAATCTAGTTTATAATTATGGAATTGATGCATTTTATAAGAAATTAAGTGAAATTGGAGTTAATGCCGTATTAATTGCAGATTTACCACCTGAAGAAGCAGATGATGTAATTGAAGCTTCTAACAAATATAATATAGAAGAAATTTTCATTGTATCACAAGCAACAAACAATGATAGATTAAAAATGATTACAGAAATTGTTGGTGGATTTATCTATGTTGCATCAGTTATGGGAACAACTGGTGCTAGATCAAATGTGGAACATAATACTACAGATTTAATAAAAAGAATTCGTAAACACACAGATATTCCATTATGTGTAGGATTTGGTATTTCACAACCAGAACATGTAAAAGAAGTGTTAGACGCTGGTGCAGATGGTGCTATTGTTGGTAGTGCATTGATTAATATTATTGAAGATAACTTAGATAATGAAGATGTTATGTTTGGATGTATAGCTGAATATATACAAAGTATGAAAGATGCTACAAAAAGGTAATTAGAATGATTAGTGAAGTATTAGATGATATTATTGATAAAAATCGAAATTTAACAGTTGATGAAGCTTATGAATGTATGGATGATTTAGTTAGTGGAAATTATCCTAATGTAGTTGTATCATCATTTTTAACTGCTCTTAGAATGAAAGGTGAAACTATTGATGAAATCACTGGTTTAACTAGAAGTATGAAAAATCATGCAGTGCAAATTGATTATAAACCAGAAGATTATCTTATAGAAACCTGTGGTACTGGTGGAGATACATTTAAAACATTTAATGTAAGTACTGTTGCATCTATTATTGCTAGTGCTGGTGGAGCTAAAATATCCAAACATGGAAATAGAAGTGTTAGTAGTAAATTTGGTGGAGCAGATGCTCTTGAAGCTTTAGGTGTTAATATTGAATTAAGTCCTGAGAAAGTAATTAATTCTATTGATAAATGCAACTTTGCATTTATATTTGCACCCATATATCATGTTGCTACAAAGAATGTTATGATGATTAGAAAACAGTTGAAAACTAGAACTGTTTTTAATTTATTAGGTCCAATTTCATGTCCTACAAATGTTAATGCTAGATTAACTGGAATTTATGATCCAGAACTTCTTGAAACAATTGCAAAGGTTGCTATGAATCTTGGAGTAGAATGTGGTATGATAGTACATGGATTTGATGAAAATGGAAATCCAGCTATGGATGAAATATCAAATATTGGAAAAACAAAAGTAGCTTTTATTGATAATGGAGACATTACTGTTAAATATATTACTCCAGAAGATTTTGGTCTAAGTTTTTCAAAACCTGAAGATATTGTTGCACCTGAAACTCCCCAAGAACACATACAGATTATATATAACATATTAAATAATGTTACTACAACATCACAAGATAGAGCACGACTTGATTTATGTTTAATGAATTCTGCAAGTATATTATATCTTACTAAAAAGGTAGATTCATTAGAAGAAGGAGTTATTTATTCAAGAAAGTTAATTGAAGATGGTAGTGCTAAAAAACAATTAGAAAAAATAATTAAATATAGTAATGAATAACTAAACTCTTTTTTACTTTTTTTTAAAAAAAATATTTTTTATAACAAATATCATGTAATAAAAAGAATATATTATACTATAGATATACTTTTTTATTTAAAATAAAATTAAAGAAATGATATTTATGACTAGAATTGTTATTATTGGTGCAGGACCTGCTGGACGTTTTGCTTCCATGGCTGCTGCTGAAGTTGGAAATGAAGTTACTCTTATTGAAAATAAACATATTGGTGGAAAATGTCTTAATCAAGCATGTATGGTTGTATGTGCATTGAATGATGTTTCAAAACATGTTCTTGATGCAGAAAATTTTAATAATCAGGGAATTATAGATTCCACACCTACTGTTAATTATAAAAGAGTTACTACATTAATTAAAGAAACTCAAAAAAAAATACGTAAAATTCTAACTAAAGAAACTATTAATACAGGGGTAGAATATGTTCAAGGTAGAGCTGAGGTTGATATTGAAAATAAAATGGTTATTGTTAATGAAGATGATGAATATCCATTTGATAAATTATTAGTATGTACTGGTTCCTCCCCATATATTCCAGATATTCCTGGAGTTCATAATGCATATACCTATAAGGATACTTTGAAGATTAATGAAGTTCCAGAAAAATTAGTTATTATTGGTGGAGGTTCCACTGCTGCTGAATATGCTAATATATTTTCTAGTCTTGGAAGTCAAGTTGAAATTTTATGCAGAACACAGTTTCTTAAAATGTTAAATGACTCTGAAGCTGAGGAATATATAGTATCTAAATTACTTAAAAATACAATCATACATGAAAATGTTGAAATTCAGGAGATTACAGATACATCAGTTGTTACTAATTTTGGAGAAATTGAAGGTACTGTTTTACTTGCAACTGGTGTAGTTGCCAATTCAGAAATTGTTAAGGATATTGTGGAACTTGACAGTGATGGAAACATACTTGTTGATGAATTCATGAAAACTTCCCATGAAGATATTTATGCTGCTGGAGATGTAATTGGTGGCATATTATCCACACCAGTATCACGTATGGAAGGTATATGTGCTATAAAAAATATTATGGGAAAAAAAGTAAAACCTGATTATTCATTAATACCTCTGACAATATCTCTATCATATGATGTAAGTTATATGTTAGGTAATCAAGTATCATCTATTGGAAAAGAAGTAACTTTACCAGGAGCTGCAGGACCGGGTTCATTTTGGAATACATTAAATGGAAAAACTGGTTTTACAAAAGAAGTTGTAAATAATGATGGAGATATTACAAATATACTTGCTATTACCCCATCATCAAATGTTGCACTTCCCTATATGATTAAATTAATAAAATCAGGAAGTAAAGTTAGTGATTTTGAAGATTTTATTGAAATTCATCCTACAACAGATGGTATTTTTAAATTAACTGAATATTTTAAACGTTATTTATAACATTTATCTTTTTTTTAAAAAAAAGAAGAATGAAGATTTATTTCATGTATTTTTCTACAAATTCTACTAAATCCTCAGGAGCTTTTATTATATCTTTAGCATATTTAGTTGTTGCTTCTTTCATTGAATCATAATTATTAAGAGCCTTGTTTACAACACTAGTTATATTATCCACATTACTCTCTATTACTGCCCCATCAAATACCCTAGATAATCCATGATACCTTCCATATTTTACACCAATAACAACTACTACTGGTATTTCACATGCTATTGTTTCATGTAGTGTTAGGCCATCATCTGTTATTACAGCTAAATCTACTAGGTCATATAGATCATTAATGTAATTTATATAGCCTAAATTTATAATATTAGGATGGTCTATGATTTTATTTATTCCCTCATGTAACGGTGCACCTATTAGAAATATATTTACATCATCATTCTCCTGAGCATAATTACGTGCTGCCTTTGCCATGTCATCAAATAATGTGGAACCTGAAGCAAAGAGTATTGATTTTTTATTTGCATCATATTTCTTAGGTAATTTATCAAGAATATTATTTTTATCACCATGAATTATATCCATCTTTATTGGTGAATATTGTTTTTGAATTTCATAATTAGATACATAATCATCTTTATGTGTAAATGCTGGTGATTCTGGTAGAAGTAAAGTTGGATTACATTTTAGAGATATTTTAGTATCTGTTGGAGTTGCAACTACTCCTATTGCTGGAACATGTGCAAGTTTAGCAGATAAACATCCAATAACAGATCCTCCCCCAATAACTCCAATTACACCGTCTGCTTTTTCTTTTTTAATTAAACGAGACCCTAAAATTACTGCTTTTATTGTTTTTAAGCCTGCCTTAAATAGGGATGATTTAGACGCTGCATGTCCACCTGCTGATGGTATTGGTGTTTTTAACCAAGACATATTACGTTTTTTAAAATAATATCCTGGAGCACTTGGATCTAATACTATTTTTGCAGAAATATTTTTGCTCTCTAGTGCTTTTAGTATATTATATGCAGTAACTGCATCACCTCCAATACCTCTACCTGTTACAAAAATTAACAATTTCATAATCTAGCCCCTTTTTTTTAAACTTTTAATAAAAAAATAAGATTCTTATTAATAATGTTATATATATTGAAGAACATTTATTAAAGTATTTACTATCTTGTTCAACAGAATATTAAAAATAGAAAGTTTTACTAGAATTATACTTATAAAAAGAAAATATTTACTAAACTAGACTTTATAAAATAAAATAAAAAG
>NZ_MUZW01000001.1:0-36144 GCF_003266085.1 Methanosphaera sp. DEW79
AAAATATTTTATTATTTTCATTTTCTTTTAAAACCTTCCAAGAATAGTAAAAAAAAGATATTAAAATCCTTTTTTTATACTATAATCTCATTTTCTAATAAAAAAGATTCATATTAAAAATAAATCTTCTATATTATTTTTTCATATTTAAATATATATAAAATTTAATATAATAAATAAGTAATTGTTATAGTTTTCATTTATATTGAAATTCAATGTATGAAAATTATTTAAAATTTAAAAAAAAATCAAATATTCACCTAAAATATATTCAAATAAAAAAGATTAAAAAAAGAGGAATAATTAAGATATACTAATACCTTAATCAAATTTTACACGTTTAGATACCATGTATGGTAAAGGTAACTGTCTAAATGGCATGTCTTTTGTAAGAGTATGTATTTCTTCTGCTAAATCTTCAATAGAAATTTCTTCTTTAGTGTTGTCAACACGTCTGTTAACTGAAATAGAATTATTTTCTACCTCATTATCACCTACAACTATTGTGTATGGAATCCATTCTTTTCCAGCATTTCTAATTTTCTTACCTACTCTTTCAGCAGTATCATCAATATCCACCCTTATATTACTGTCCCTAATTTGTTGGTAAATCTCTTTAGCATAATCTAAGTGATTATCAGTAACAGGAATTATTCTTACCTGTGTAGGTGCAAGCCATAATGGTAATGATGGTTTATTACCCTTATCTGTTGAAGTTTTTTCAAGTAAACTACAAATAACTCTTTCAATACTTCCTGTAGGACTACAGTGTAATATTGTTGGATATTGTTGTTCTTCATTTTCATCAAGATATGTGATACCAAATCTTTTTGCACTTTGAATATCCATTTGAACTGTAGGATTTTCTATTGGTCTTCCCAAATCATCAATTGCTGCAAAGTCAACTTTAGCATTCCAGTAATGTTTCATTTTAGGAATAACTTCTAAAAGAACTGGTTTTTTAATGTTGTTTTTAACTACTTCTTTAATCCAATCTTCATTTTCATCAAAGAAGTCTTGTGTTACACGGAATGCAACCTCATAATGTACATCTAAATCAGTTTCTGTTTGAGCACACATATCTACTTGATTTGCAAATACTTCTCTTGCATGATCATCATTTAAACATACACTGTGGAAATCAGGCATTGTGAAAGCTCTTAATCTTTTAAGACCTACAACTTCTCCCTGTCTTTCAAATCTGAAACTGAATGTTGATAATTCATAAATTCCTACAGGCATGTTTTTCCATGTGAGGAATGAATCTGCTAGAATTCTGAATGCTCCAAAACAACATGCAAATCTTAACATTAATTCTCTGTGTTTTGTTTTTAATCTGTATTGTCTTTCACCAAATTTTTCTGCATGTTCTCTTATTGCAGGATTTGCTAAATCATACATTACAGGAGTTTCTACAGGCATTGCACCTCTTTGTGTAACAAGTTGATATACATAGTCACTTAATAAATCTTTTACAAGTTTACCTTTAGGATACCATCTAATATGTCCCACATCAGCTGCTGGTTCATTACTTGCCAATTCCTTTTCCCTCATTAATCTTACATGAGGTGGTTGTTTTCCTGTATCTTTTGTTTTACCTTCTTCATGATCAACTAATTGTCTTAGAGTTTTATTTTTATAGTTGTATTCTTCAACATCGAATATGTTTCCATCTTCTTCTAAGATAAACATTTTAGATGGTTCTGAAGGTTCTTCTTCAGAGTCTTCACTTTCTTCTTCAGGTTCTGTTGTTATAGTTCTTGATAACTCAGATAATGGATGTCCTTTACATGATAATTCAAAGGATTTATACCATCCAAATGGTACTCTAAGCACTGCTTCATTGTTATCTAATAATTCAGCTTCAATACCTTTTAATATTTTTTGAGCTATATCAGGGTTTGATAAAGAAGAACTTAAGTGTGCATATGGATAAATTACAATATTTTCTGCATTTACTTTATTTTGTACATTTAATATTTCTTTTACTGCTTTATTAATTATTAATTCTGGATTTTCTTCATCTTCTTTTTCAACTGCAATAAAAGCAACTAGTGCTTCATCTACTCCAGAAACTCTTTTTTCATCATCTATATCTTCAGCTATTTTAGTTTTACTTCTAGTTTTATACCTTAAATAATCTGAATGTATCATTAAAGTTCGCATTTCTAATTATTCCTCCATGAAATTCCGAGACACGTATAATTAATCTACTATTTATTAAATAAATATATTTAAGTAGATTATAATAATTAAAATATCATTAGTTATTATTTATATAATTCATATTATATTAATATCAGTATTTGTATTCCAAATTAATATTATTAGTAAAAATATAATAAATAAAATATAATTAAATATCTTGTAAAAATCTAAAAAAAGAAGTTTAGAGGAGAATTACATGAATTCTGGAGATTTAATTCCTAAGAGTTTTAGAGAATTTTTAAGTGTAATTCTTGAAGCATCAACTAGTTTTAAACGTAGTTTCTCATGTTCTGAACCTATAACTTGTTTTGATTTGTAGAATTTATTAAATGCTTTTGAAAGACTTAATGTGTATTGAGCTAAATGATGTACTCTTCTTTCTTGTGCAGATTGACAAATTACTTCTGTAAATTGTGATAATGTTTTTATAAGATCTTTTTCTTCATCATCTAATTCATAATCACATCTTACTTCTTCAAATTCATTATAATCTGATTTNAGCCTCGCTCAAAGCTTAATGCTTCTTCCCATTTGAATGTAATAGGTTTTTCTGGTGATATTTGATTAATATAGAATCTTATTGAACCTACACCAACAATTTTTGATACTTCTTCGATTTGTTTTTCTGTTAAATCAAGATCACGACGTATTAATTCTTCTTTTGCATGTTCTACTGATTGTTCAATAAATTCATCAACTGATATAAACACTCCTTTTCTTGTTGACATTGAACCTTCAGGTAAATCTATAAATTCATAGAATACTACTTCTGGAGCCCTATTATTAGATAATTCTAATGCTAAACCTAACTGTTTTGCAGCTAATTTATGATCTGCTCCTAAAATATCTAATGAAATATCACTATTTTTTGTTTTATATTGATGATATGCTAAATCTCTTGTTGCATATAAACTAGTACCATTTGATCTTCTAAGTACTAATTCTTTATCTACATTATATCTTTCTAAAGGTAAGTATAGAATATCCTTTTGTATTGTAAATGGTTGTAATTTTTCAAGTACATCATCTACACTACCATTTCTTAAAAATGTACTTTCCCATTTAAAAAGATTCATTTTAATATTTAAATCTTTAAGTGTTTCTTTTATTCCATCAATACAATATTCTACTACGCCTTGGAAAGCATCAATTAGTGCTGCATCAGTTCCTTCTTCATATTTTCTTAAAATATCATCTATTTCTTGATTATATTCAGGATTTGCTTCTAATTGTTGATTACATTTATAATATACTTCACCTATTGCATGATCTGCTTTTTTATCATCATCAACTGTGTAGTTAAATTTGTCCATTCCCCATACAATAATTGCAATTTGTCTACCCATATCATTAACATAATATTGAGCTTCTACTTTATATCCTGCATGTTGAAGTATTCTTTTTAGAGAATCTCCAAGTATTGCATTTCTTAGATGTCCAACATGTAATGGACCATTAGGATTTGCAGATGTATGTTCTAAAAGAATTCTTTCATCTTTTTCTGGTAGTTCACCATAATTTTTATCAATATAATTTACTACTTTTGTTGTAAATAATGTGTAGTTAATATAGAAGTTAATATATGGTCCTTTTGTTTCTACTTTTTCAAAATATAATGGTAGTTTTATATTTTCCTTAATTTCCTGAGCAATTTCAACTGGTGACTTTTTTAGTTTACTAGCTAAAGAGAAAGCAATATTAGTTGACATATCACCCATGGAAGGATTTGGTGGTTCTTCTAGTATGATTTCATCATCATATTTTATTCTTAGTTTTGTTAAAGCTTCTTTTATACTTTCATTTATCTCTGTCTTTAGTTTTGAGTACATTAATTCTATCTCCTCTTAGTTTATGTTTAAATCATAATCCTCTAAACCATAGAGTTATATATCCTATTTTTGGAATGATTAATAAATTATCACCAATTGTGATTACTTTAGCTCTTATTTGTTCTGGTGAAACTAGATATGGATCTTCAACTTCATTATTATCTCCTTTTATAGTATAATATTTAGATCCATTTATTTCATTTATATCAATAACCCTATGTATTACAGGTTCTGGATACCATTGTGCATCATATACAACCACATCATTTATTTTAATATCATTATATGGGTCAAATTCTTGCATTCCATAATATGTATGAACATTTTCAATTGCTACAATATCACCCCTATAAAATGATGGTTCCATACTTCCTGATACTACCACATTAAGGTGTGCTGATAAAATAACAGCAATAACTATTATAAGAACATAACTTAGTATTTCTTTTGTTAAATGATATTTACTCTTTGATGTATCCTCTGATTCTTTTTGATTTTTTTTCTTATTCTTCCTATTATTGCGTTTTTTAGACAAAAAATTCACCCCCATATCACTTGAAAAAAGAAAATAAAAAGGATTTATTTTAGTATTGCACCTTTATCTGCAGATGTTGCTAATTTTTGGTATTGTTTTAACCATCCTTTAAGATTACGTTCCACTGGTTTAACTTTAGATAATCTTTCTTTTATTTCATCATCAGTTAATTCTAATTTAATAGTTCTTTCTTTTACATTTATAGAAACAATATCTCCATTTTCTATTGCACCAATAGGTCCACCTTCTGCTGCTTCAGGTGATATATGTCCTATACATGGACCTCTACTTCCTCCTGAAAATCTACCATCAGTAATTAAAGCTACATGGAATAATTCACGACCCATTATTGCTGCTGTAGGATTTAGCATTTCACGCATACCTGGTCCTCCTTTTGGACCTTCATACCTTATTACTACAACATCCCCATCGATAATTTCATCATTTTCTATGGCTAGTACACATTCTTCTTCAGAATTAAATACTTTACATGGACCTGAATGAACAAGCATGTCTTCATTTACTGCACCCTGTTTAATTACACAACCATTAGGTGCTACATTTCCATATAACACTGCAATTCCACCTTCTGTTCTTATAGGATCATCTAATGTGTGAATTACATTATAATCAATATCAGACACTTTTTCTAAGTTTTCTTTTACTGAGTTTGAAGTACATGTTATACAATCAGTGTTAAGTATTGATTCCATGTTTTTCATTACTGCAGGAATTCCTCCAGCATTTTCAACATCAATCATACGATTGTTTCCACCAGGTCTAATACTACAAATATATGGTACTTCATGACTTAATTTATCAAATAAATCTATTGTTACATCTACTCCATCCACTTCATTTGCTATTGCAGGAATATGTAATGTGGTATTTGTAGAACCTCCCAATGCTAAGTCAACTTTTATTGCATTTTCAAATGCTTCCTGAGTTAATATATCTGATGGCTTAATATCATTTTCTAATAATGTAAATATTTTTTTAGCTGAAGCTCTTGCAATTTCTACTTTTTTATCACTTACTGCATGTGCTGTTGCACATCCTGGTAGACTCATACCCATTGTTTCTGTAAGACAAGCCATTGTATTTGCTGTAAATAATCCTGCACATGAACCTGCTCCTGGACAAGCACAACGTTCTAATTCATATAGATCTTCTTCTGACATTTTACCAGATTGTGTTGCTCCTACAGCTTCTGTAACATTAATAAAATCTACTGTTTCACCATGGAATTTACCTGGCATCATTGGTCCACCAGTAATAACTATTGCTGGAATATTTAATCTTGCTGCTGCCATTATCATACCTGGTACAACTTTATCACAGGTTGGCATTAGTATCAATGCATCAAATTGATGTGCCATTGCCATACTTTCCACAGTATTTGCAATAATTTCCCGTGATGGAAGAGAATAATACATTCCTTCATGATTCATTGCTATACCATCACAAACAGCCATTGTATCAAATTCAAAAGGAACTCCCCCTTCTAATCTAATAACCTCTTTAACTTCTTGAACTAAATCTTTTAAATGAATATGTCCAGGTACTATATCAGTATAACTATTAGCTATTCCAATAAATGGTTTTTTCATATCATTATCATCCAATCCACATGCTCTTAGGAGGGATCTGTGTGATGTTCTGTTAATTCCTTTTTTTATATTATCGCTTCTCATTAAATCATATCCTATTATTAAATAAAAAAATATACTTGAATCCAATAGGGAATATTATGATTAAAAAAAATTAATTAAATCTACAAAATATTTCTCTATAATATATTAATATATATTATTATAATGCTATAATAATTTTTTTAATTAAATTTATAAAATATAAGAAAGTAATTATATAATAAAATACAAATAATTATAATGTTAAAGATGGGCTCATAGTCTAGCCAGGATTATGACGTGGGACTTCGGATCCCAAGATCGGGGGTTCAAATCCCCCTGGGCTCGTTATTTATAATCTATTTTTAATTTAAAATTTATAAAAAAATAACAAAAATATATTAACTATAAAATTTATACTTTTAAAAAAGAACTTTTTTTGATTATATAGAATATTATATAACTTTTTTTTAAAATATAAACTAACTACAATAGGAATCAATAAAATGCCATATGATTTTAATTTAAAAAAAGAAAATAATCATCTCATTATTGGAAATATAGATGCTAACGAACTTGCTGAAAAATATAAAACACCATTATATGTGATAGATGAAGAAAAAGTTAGAAATAATTATAATAAATTATACACTGCATTTAATAGTAAATATGAAGATCTTCACATGTGTTATGCTGCAAAAGCAAATACAAGCCTAGCAGTAATGAAAATATTAGAAGATGAAGGAAGTTACATTGATGCCGTATCTCCCGGTGAAATATACACTGCACTTCTTGCAGGATTTACACCAGAAAGAATAGTATTTACTGGAAACAACGTAACAAATGAAGAACTAGAATATGCACATAAAACTGGAGTTACAATAAATCTTGACAGTATTTCTGCACTTGAAAGATTAAGTACCATTGAAGGAACTAAAGGAAAAGAAATATCCATAAGAGTTAACCCGATGGTAGAAGCAGGACATCATGAACACTGTATTACTGGTGGTCCAAAAAGTAAATTTGGAATAAAAGAAGAAGAAGCTGTTGAAGTATATCAAAAAGCTATTGATTTAGGATTTAAACCTATAGGAATGCACTCCCACATAGGTTCTGAAATTCTTGAATCTGAACCATTCATGTTAGCTGTTGAAACAATGATGGATATTGCTGGAAAAGTTCATAAAGAAGTAGGAGTAGACTTTAAATTCCTAGATTTTGGTGGAGGATTTGGTATCCCATATGAACCAACAGAAAATGAATTAGACCTAGAAACATTCACAACAGACATAATTAAATTATTTAAATCAAAATTAGAAGAATATGATATGGGAAAACCTGCAATGTACATAGAACCAGGAAGATTCTTAGTAGGTAATGCTGAAGTACTCCTTACAAGAGTAAATACTATAAAAGAAAGTTATCGTAAATTTGCTGGTGTAGACTGTGGATTTGGAACATTACTTAGACCTACAATGTATGGTTCATACCACCACATAGTTGTTGCAAATAAAATTAATGAAGAAAATGTGGAAGAAATTGATATTGCAGGAAACTTATGTGAATCAGGAGATTTATTTGCAAGAGACAGACCTATGCCTAAACTTGAAGAAGGAGACTTACTTGCAATATTAAATGCTGGAGCATATGCATACAGTATGGCTTCACAATACAATTCAAGACCTAGACCTGCAGAAGTTCTTGTAAACAAAGACGAAGTAGATGTAATTAGAAGAAGAGAAGAATTCAGTGACTTATTTAATGGTCAAAAAATTCCTACAAGGTTATTAAAATGATTAAAGAAATAGAATTTACTAAAATGCATGCACTTGGTAATGATTATATTGTAATTAATGAAACAGAAACTGAAGTTATTCCTGAAGAAGCAAAAAACAAATTAAGTAACGATATATGCACACGTAGATTTAGTGTTGGTTCTGATGGTGTAATATTTGCATGTAAATCAGATAAATCTGATGTTAGATTCCGTATATTTAACAGTGATGGTAGTGAAGCTGAAATGTGTGGAAATGGTATTCGTTGTTTAGCAAAGTACGTTTATGATAATGATATTGTTAAAAAACAAACCATGCAAATAGAAACTATGGAAGATATTAAAGAAGCAAGACTTACAGTTGAAGATGATGTTGTTAAAAGTATTGCTATTGATATGGGAAAGGGATTTTTCAAACCAGAAGAAATTCCAGCAATAGCTCCTAGTGGAAATACTGATGAATTTATTGATGAAGAAATTGATGTTGATGGTGAAAAAATCATAATGAGTTCTGTTAGTGTAGGAAATCCACATGCTGTTTCATTTACTGATATAAACATTGATGATATTGATTTAGATTATTATGGTCCACGTATTGAAAATCATAAAGCATTTCCTGAAAAAGTAAATGTTCATTTTGTAAATATTGTTTCTCCTGGAGAAATTAACATTTTAACATGGGAACGTGGTGCAGGTTTTACATTTGCTTGTGGTACTGGTACAACAAGTTGTGTACTCCTTGGATATAAAATGGGACTTTTAAATGAAAAAGTTCATGCACATCTCTCTGGAGGAGATTTAGATATTACAGTAAGTGATCATAATGAATACTTAACTGCTACAATGGAAGGAAAAGCAGTTACTGTATATAAAGCTCAAATGACAGTGGATATTTAATTCCACCTTTTTTTTAATTTTTAGGATTGATACTATGAAGCGTATTGTTTTTGAAGATATAAGTACATTTATTGTGAAGTACATCTTCCATTTACGTTTTAAAGTTGCACTTTTAAGTAGAAAATCAAGAATTTTCAATAAAATACTAACAAAACTACTTTTTGAAGATGATAAAACATATTTTATTCCAAATAACAATAATATTACCCACTTAGAAACTATTGAAGTTAATAAAACAATTGATAAAACCAAAAATATCGTATTTCCAAGTGATATTATTAAAGAAATTATTAGAAATGCTAATTATATTGTTATAATGAATAGTTGTTTATGTAGAACTTCTGCAAATTGTAATGATTATCCACAGAATTTAGGTTGTATATTTCTTGGAAGAGCTACAAAAAAGATTTCCAGAAAGTATTGTAGAGAAGTAACACCAGATGAGGCTATTAATCATATTGATAAATGTAATAATGCTGGATTAATTCATATTATGGGTAGAAATAAACTTGATGTTAGGTGGATGAATGTAGGTCCATCAGATGAGTTATTAACAATATGTAATTGTTGTCCATGTTGTTGTTTATGGAGAGTACTACCTAATTTTAGTGATAGTATTCAGGGAAACTTCCATAAATTACCAGGTATTAGTGTTTATTGTGATGATAATCAATGTATTTTATGTAAAAAATGTGTTGATATATGTTTTGTTGAGGCAATAACAATAGATGATAATAAAATTAAAGTAAATAGTAATTGTATGGGTTGTAGTCAATGTGTGAGTAACTGTCCTGTTAATGCCATGAAAATAAATTATGATGATAATATGAACTACACTATAGATGATATTAATAATATAGTGAATATAGAAAAATAGTAAAATCCAATAAGATATATTTCAAGTGTAAATTATGTTCTAAAAATATTTTCTAATTTAAAAAGTAGATGAATAAAATCTATGTAAAAAACAAAAACATGGATTTCAAGTGTAAAAAATAATAAAAATAGAATGAGTTATTCATCTAATTCAAAGTTACGATTAAAATCTAAATTTCTAGTTTTATAAATTGTAGAACGTCTAAGTTTTAATAATGCTTTTTTCTTAGTTTTAAAATCATTCATAGAATGAATATTATCTTTTACATAGTCAAGTACTTCATCTACAACTTCATCTTTATGTATCCAATTACAATTACTACAATTCCACACATTCTTTCCTTCTATCCATTTTCCACCAGTTGATCCATCAGCACATGGATAGAATGGACAGAAACAGAATGTACAATTTTCTTGATTATTATGACATGGGAAATATTCACAATCAGTGTTAGGACCAATCTGTATATCTCCTTTAAAGAATTTTTCATAGAATTGTTCTGTTAACTCAGGTAACTTAGCATCCATTTTATAACCCCTTGGAGTTATCATTTTACCTTTTTTAACATAAGTCATTGAATTTCCAACAATGATTGTTGTAAACATGTCAATATCCTGAGTTCTTAAATCTTTTAATTTACAAATATTTGTTAAAGTTTCAACTCCATCCTTTGTTGTAACAATACCAACAGGTGTTTCAGGATTTCTATTTTCTAATAAAGTATCACATGCTACTTCAAATGGTTCTGTTCTAGATTTACTCTTAGGATTGTAGAATGCTATTACTAAATCTGCTATTGCAGCATGTTTTATTTTTCTTTGAATTTCATCAAGTGGAGTTAATAAATTACTAAGACTAATAATTGCAAGATCATGTAATGGAGCTCCAAGTGCACTTGCTGAGTATGTTGCTGCTGTTACACCAGGTATTACCTCAAATTCAAGGTCAGGATATTTATCAATTATCTGAAAATATACATTTGCCATACCATAAATTCCAGGATCTCCAGAACTTATAATTGCCACTTGTAAACCTTCTTTTTCCTTTTCAACAGCCAATTCTACCCTTTGCATTTCATCTCCCATACCTCTACTATGTACTTCTTTTCCTTCTAGCAAATCCTGAATATGTGTAAGATATGGATGATATGCAATTACTACATCAGCTTCCTTTATTCTATCTACTGCTTTTAGAGTTATGTGTTCTCTTTTTGAACCTATCCCTATTAAACTAATCATTAAAAATGTCCTCCTTATTAGGTATTTATCATAATACATTAGAAATTAAAATCTTTAAAGATATAATATAATAAAAAAATACTGTATTAATGTTGAATAATAATGTATTCTTCATATTATTTATTATTAAGCCTGATAATTTCCAAAAAAGTAGATTTTTAGTAGATATAAATTTAATTATGTAAATATTATGAAAAAAAGAATTAAAAAAAAGAAATGAAAAAATAATACTTATGCTCGTGCCCTACTTAAATTATTAGTATTTTGAACAGCTGTTGTATTATTATAAACCCCAGTAGTATTGTTACTATTTTTATCTGCAATATACTGTGATATATTAGTTATATTTTTTCCACTGGTTTTATTATTTGATTGATCATATAAAACAATACTTTCTTTAAGAGATATTGATGTTGTATTAATTTTAACTTTACCAGAAGAATATACTTCACCAATAGCAGTAGCAGTAATACTGTATGTTTGTTCAGGAGCTATTATAATTGCTCCACCAGATGATACTTGTACATCTTTTGATGCTAAAGCTGTTATTGTAACTGTTTGATTTCCAGTATCATCACTTGAAACCTTCGCTGTAACAGAATTCAGATTAACACTCAAATTCGTTAAATTATTTAAAACTAAAGCTACATTCTCATTATTAGTTATATTTAATGTATTCTGATCTTTTAGATTTTTTTCACCAGTAAAAGAACCTATAAAATCTGAAGCTTCATTTATTTGTACTGAAACCAATTCCACAGGATCAACATGACCTGAAGATATTAAAGTATACGATGCAAACAATCCAATTTCAAAAAATATGAAAATCCCTACAACAAAAAGAAGAATCTTAAGTATCTTTGACATTAATTTACCCCCATAGTTTAATTAATATAAAATAGTATAATAACAGTTTATATTCTAATATTAATTTAAGTTAATTATAATATATATTATATATTATATTATTGAGATAAAAAAATATATAATTAAAAAAATGTAGCTGATCTAATGTCAAATGATATAATTAAAAAATTTCAAAAAGCACAACTGTTATTAAATAACAATGCTTATGCAGAAATCAAGGGAAATTCTGATTATGATTATCTAATTAATGAATTAATAGAATATATTGAAGAAAATGAAAATGATCAGTATATCATCACTACACAAACTATAAGAAATTATCAAGAACAAGAAAAAAGAAGAATACATGAATCAATAATTGAAAATCCAAAAACAAGAGAAATACGATCGAAACAAGAAACACCATACGAAGTAATACTTGATGTAACAAACAAATCATACACTGATGGAGATATTAATGATTTAAATAAGTACTTCAATAGTAGATATGATAAATTAAAGAAAATTATACAAGAAAATCCTGAATTTAAGAAAATAAATGAATTAAAAACTACAAAAACAAACATTGATAATTTACAAGTTATTGGAATGATAAATAATATTAATAATACAAAAAATGGGCATAGAATAATAGAAATAGAAGATCCTACAGGTACTGGAAGTGTCATAATACTAAATGATAACGAAGATTTAATAAATAGTAGTCAGACACTTGTAAAAGATGAAGTTATTGGAGTTAGTGGTAGTACTAATGGAACATTAATAAGAGCAGATGAAATTGTACATCCAGGAATTCAAAGACATAAAATTATAGATAAAGACATGAATTTTTCAATAGTATTTATTTCAGATGTTCATATAGGTAGTAAACAATTTGATGAAGATTCATTTAATAGATTCATTAAATGGTTAAATGGAAATTATGGAAATCAAGAGCAACAAGACCTTGCAAACGATGTTAAATACCTTGTTATTGGTGGAGACTTAGTTGATGGTATTGGAATCTATCCAAATCAAGAAAAGGAATTAAAAATTAAAGATATATATGAACAATATGCTGAAGCTGCACGCCTATTAGGTGATATTACAGATATTCCTATAATATTATCTCCAGGTAACCATGATGCTACACGTCTTGCAGAACCTCAACCTGCATTAACTGAGAAATATGCTAAAGATTTATGTAATCAGAAAAATATTGAAATGGTAAGTAATCCCTCAGTTGTTAACTTAGATAATATTAAAGTTCAAATATATCATGGTCGAAGTTTTGATGATATTGTTATGGCTTTAAATAATTATACACATGCAGATACTGATAAAATAATGCAATTGTTACTGGAAAAAAGACATCTTGCACCAATATATGGTGAACGTACACCACTTGCAAGTGAATTTGAGGATTATCTTGTTATTGATGATATTCCTGATGTATTACATACAGGACATGTCCATATTAATTCTCATACAAAATATAAAGGAGTTCATATGTTGAATTCTGGTACATTCCAAAAACAAACCGAGTTTCAGAAAATCTATAACATAGTACCTACATGTGCTCAAGTACCAGTATTAAATCATGGAACATTACAGTTATTGGATTTTACTAAAGAATAGGAGTTAGATTTTATGGATAATAATATTATAGAAAATATAGTTAAAACAGCACATCATATTTATAATAAGGATATGATTATTGGAAAAGCAGGAAATATTAGTATAATTGATAAAAAAAGAGAATATATATACATAACTGCTTCAGGAACTGATTTTAAGAGTTTAAAATATTCTGATATTATTAAAGTAAAATTAGATGATTTATCATATGTTTCAAATGATGAAAAAGTTCCTTCAATGGAAACTAGTCTTCATATTGGTGTATATATTAATAGAAACGATGTAAACAGTGTTGTTCATGTTCATTCACCTTATGCAACTGCTTTTGCATTTAGTAATAAAAGATTACGTCAACAGGAAGGTTTTGGTGAAATTACTGGTGAATATATTGCTGAAGTTGAATATTATACTCCTGGTAGTAAAAAATTAGCCTTGCATACAAGTAATGCATTGAAAGAAGAGGATGCAGTTTTATTAAAAAATCATGGTGTTATTACTGTGGGTAAAGATATTGATGAAGCTACACTTCTATGTGAATATATAGAAGGTATAGCTAAAACACAATATATTACACACACACTTAATCTTTAACTGCTTCTAATTCACTTAAAATATTCCATATAAGAATTCTAGCATGTATAGGTATGTTTGGATCGTTACTTATATCATCTAGTATAGATATTACTGTACTAGCTTTGATTGTTGGTTCTTCATCTTTTGCTAAAAGATTTGTTGAATCTTCAGCTGCTTTTCTTATGTTTCTTGGTACACTTGTATCATTAATTATCTGTGATAAGATTTCTGTGCAGTTTGAAAAAATTTCTTCATTATTCATTATATCAGACATAGTTATACTCCCTAATAAAATTATTTTTACTTATTTAATTTTAATAAACAAAATAAAAGTTATAGCTCATTATATTAATAAAGAAAAAAGAAATAATTATTTTTTTATTCTATCTTTATTATTTTTTTTATATATTATAGAACTTATGTAAAACATAATATATAAAAATAGGTTAAATTTTTTTAATATATATGCTTAATTTACACTTGAAATATATCTTTAAATAATTTTAAAGAAAAAATAAAAGTAAATATTCTAAAAAAACTTATAAAAAGAAATAATAAATTAAATACATGTTAAAAAAAGTTTAAATAATATCAAATAAATAATTTAAGAAAAATAAAAAAAAATAAAAAATATGTAAAAGACATGAATTTCAAGTGTAACTTTTTTTAGCCATTCAATGATACTGCAATTGTAACACCATCATATGCTGTTTTTTTAAAGATTAAATGAGAATTATCATTTGCTATTAAACACGTTGGTTCACAAACACCCTTTACTCCAAATTGTTTCATAACAAAGTCTGACTTGGAACATTCCTCATTTTGATAAGTTTTAATAGAATCCATTGGTATTATTTTCAGAGATTTATTTAATTGTTTTATATTTTCAAGTATTCCTACTTCATTTTTCTTAACATCAGCTGTTGCAAAAAAATCAATTCTTTCCACAGGTATTTCAAGTATTTTACATGCTTGTTCTATTGCATTTTTAACTTTAGATGGAGATATATTACGTCTTGCACCAATACCCATAACTAACTGTTTAAAAGTTAAAATAACTTCATGATTATCATAGATGGATTTAATATAATCTATTTTATCATCAAAATGAATGTTATATGAACTTTTAATATTATCTGTTAATATATATGAATACTTATATGGAAGATATAAATCAACAATTTTATTATCAACTAATGCTTTGTTAATGTATTGTATATTTTTAGGATATTTAATATGACAATAATAACGTTTTGCTATTGAATCAACACCTATTTTATTATTCACATCAGTTGATGTGGTAATTACAGGTGTTGAATTGATAATAGATGCTATTTTTGTTGTTAAATCATTAGCTCCACCAATATGTCCACTAAGAAGACTTATAACAAAATTACCATGATCATCAATTAATATCACCGCAGGATCTGATAATTTTGAATTTACATAGGGTGCAATGGATCTGATTATAATTCCAGAAGCCATTATTGCTATAATACAATCATATTTATCAAAAATTTCTTTAACAGTACTTTTAATATTTTTATGATACTGTTGTATATGTAATATAAGTGGATTTTTTACTAAATTTTCATATAATTTATCAGAGATTATTTTACCTTGATTTGTAACAGATAATATTGCTATTTTCATATTAACATACCTCCTACATTAATAAGACTATAAATATTAAGTATATTACTAGAATTGTAATTATAAATAAAATAGAAGTTACTTTTGTTATGTTTATTGCTTGTGTTATTTTATCTTTAGTTAATTTATCAGTTCCATATCCTAATTCATAAACATTTTCCTTTGTTAACTTAATATTTAAAGCTCCTGCAGTTGCTGCCATAGAATAACCACTGTTAGGACTTGGTGTTTTTAAAGCATACTTTTTCATAACATCATATGATTGTTTATAATCATATTTTAATATAAATGCTGCAAATATCACATAGTATCCAGTTATTCTTGCTGGAATGTAATTTAATAGATCATCTAGTTTTGCAGGATAATATCCTACATCAATTAATTCTTTTGTTTTATATCCAAGCATTGCATCCATTGTATTTGATGCTCTATATATCATTGCAAATAGTATTGAAAAAAATATTCCAAATGGTAATCCAAGTAGTGCTGTGTAAAATAATGGTGAAATTATACTATCAGTAATATTTTCTGATAGTGTTTCTATTGCTGCTGATGTTATTCTAGACTCTGTTAATTGAGTAGTATCTCTACTTACAAGATATGACATTGATTTTCGTGCCTTATTAATATCTTCATTTAAATCATTTTGAATATCTTGTACTGATTTAATTAGGAAATTTATTGAGAATGTTGTTGATAGAATTAATGCTGCAAATATTAAGTATAACCATTGATTTATTAACATTAAAATAATCAGAATTAACAATGTAACTACTACAACAATAAAATTTGTTGTTAAAACTATTAAAAGTCCAGAAAATCGTGTGTTAGGTAAATAATTCTTTAATCTTGAAATTATATTACCCATGTAAACTACTGGATGTATTTTTGTTGGAACTTCACCAAGTATCATATCAATTAGTATAGCTAGGAATATTATCGAAATTCCATATATTAAACTTTCATATATCATTATTACTATATTATTTTTTTTAAAGTATATAATAGAGGTGTATTTCAAATGTAATTTTTTTCACAAAAAAATAAAATCAAATAGTGAGACATACTTTGCAAGTGTAAAAAAAAGTTATCTAAAATAAAATAAATATATGAGAGGTACATTTCAAGTGTAAGTAAAAATATATTTTGGAAATATAAAAAAGAAACATGAATTTCAAGTGTAATGAAAATTTTCTTTGAAAAAAAAATTAAATTATAAAAGTATATTTCAAGTGTAAATTTTTTTTTAAAATATAGTAAAAAGTATTACTATATTAAAAAAAAGTATTTTAGTATTACTTTTTTAGATATTTTTAAAATTAAATATAATTAAAATATTTTAAAAAATAAGTATTATTTATTAGTTATTTATTATATATTATACTATTTATTATTATTTTTATTTATTATTTATTATTTATTATTATTTTATTATTTTAAGTATTATTTTTATTTATTTTTTATTTTAATATATATTTTTAAGTTTTATTAAGTAAAATAAGTAAATAATCTTATTTAAATATAAAATAAAGTATTTTTATTTTTATAAAATAGCTTCTTTCTAGGAAAAAGTAAGGGGATATCTTATTTATTTTACACTTGAAATATAGGTCTCACTCTCTAAACATTTTTATAGTATTAAATAGAAAATATTAATTATTTAATTTTTCACTTGAATTTATATTACTACCAATATAAATATACTTGAAATACATCTAAGATTCTTTGGAGGATAAAATGAATAATATATTTAAAACAATCAACAATAAAGATTCGATATTTTTAACAAAAAAATACCTTGATCATAGATTTATACCTGAAACTCTACCTCACAGAGATGAAAAAATTAAATCCATTGCTCAATATTGGGTAGAATCACTTGATAAAATAACACCTCCTGACATTACCATTTACGGTAAAACAGGAACTGGTAAAACAGCTGTTACACTCTATGCTAAAAAACAGTTAGAAGAAGTAGCTGCTGAACAAAATCTAAATATTCGTGTCGAATACATTCGTTGTACTGATTATAATACAGAATATCAGATACTTGCACGTTTATGTCAACAATTAGGAAAACCTGTTCCATATAGAGGATGGACAAAAGCAGAAGTAGTAAATGCTTTTAGAAATTTATTTAAGAAAAATATTCTTGGTGAAGATTTAATTTTAATAGTAATTTTAGATGAAGTGGATGTTATTCTTAAAAATGATGGAGACAATATATTATACACATTAACACGTACTGATAATGTAGCAATTACATCAATAAGTAATTATATTGACTTTAAACAATTCATTAAACCTAAAGTAAAAAGTAGTTTAAGAGATAGGGAAATTGTATTTCCTCCATACAATGCACAACAATTAATAGATATTCTAAAAGAAAGATCAAAAGTATCCTTCAGTGAAGGAGCAATATCTGAAGGTGTAATAGCATTATGTTCTGCACTTGCTGCAAAAGAAGAAGGAGATGCACGTTATGCTCTTGATTTATTAAAAACATCTGGGGAAATTGCAGATGAAAAAGAATCTTCTGTTATTGAAGAAAGTTTCGTAAAAGAAGCAAAAGATCGTATTGAACATAGTAAAATAATAGATGTTGTTGTAACACTTCCAATTCAACAACAAAAAGTTCTTGAATCAATAACTTACTTAACAAAAAAACGAGAAGAAATAACTTCTGGAAGATTATATGAAGTTTATCAAGATCTAGCTAAGAATGATAAAGTATCTTATAGAAGAATCTTTGATTTTATTAATGAATTAGAAATGTTAGGTTTAATTTCTACAAATACAATCTCTAGGGGAAGAGGTAAGGGACGAACAAATATTATCACACTTCAATGTGATATAGAATTAATAGATAAAGCATTAATATATAAAGATTAATTCTTTATCTACTATTTTTTATTATACTATTTTTATTATTAATTATCTATTGTTTAATTTGATTTAATCATTGTTAATACCATTTTAAATCTTTCTTTTGCATGTAATGCATGTGGAATATTTGCTGGCATTATAATCATATTACCTTTTGTAAGTGTAAATAATTCACCATCAATAGTTAATTCTAAAGTTCCATCAATCACTTGAACCATAGCATCAAATGGTGCTGTATGTTCAGATAATCCTTCATTTTTATCAAATGCAAAAACAGTTACTGTTCCTGTTTCTTTTTTAATGATTTCTTTACTTACTACTGAACCTTCCTGATATTCTACTAATTTTTCAGTTTCATAGATTGTTGCTTTTTCACACATAATTTTTAACTCCTCTATTTTTGTTTTTATATATTATAATTTGTTTAATATATTTATGTTACATTTGAAGTGAATCTATATGTTATTTTTTTGGAAACATATTTACACTTGAAATCAATCTTCTTGTTTTTCTAAATTTAGATTTATACATTTGAAATACTTCTTTTTTTTATTCTTATTAGATTTGAAATCTATATTTATGTATTTTTAACCATAGTTACACTTGTAATTCATCTTTCATTATTTTTTTTACACTTGCAACTATTCTTCTTGTTTTTTGAATTTATTTTATTATTGAATCAAGCAATGCCATCCTTACTGGAACACCATAAAATGCTTGCTTAAAGTACATAGCATTTGATAGGTTATCTACATTAAAGTCAATTTCATCAACTCTTGGAAGAGGATGCATTATGATGGTATTAGAATCTTTTAAATTTTTACTAGTTAATGTGTATTGACCTTTTACTTTTAGATATTCTTTAGGATCAGGAAATCTTTCTTTTTGAATTCTAGTCATATATACAACATCCACATCATCAATATTTTCAATTAAAGAATTTTTAATAGAAAATTTACAATTTAATTTCTCTAAATCTCTGAGAATTTCTGGTGGCATTTCTAATTCACTTGGTGATATAAATACAATTTCCACATTAAACATTGCAAGTGCATAAACTAAACTATGAACTGTACGTCCATACTTTAAATCCCCAACAAGAGCAATTTTTAAGTTTTTTAATTCACCTAATGTTCTTTTAATAGTATATAAATCTAGCATAGTTTGTGTTGGATGTTGTCCTGCACCATCACCTGCATTTATCACTGGAACATCAACAATATTTGATACAAATCTAGCAGCTCCTTCCATATCATGTCTTAAAACAATAGCATCAGTATATTGAGAAACTATTTGAGCAGTATCATATAATACTTCACCTTTTTGAATACTTGTACCTTGTTTTTGATTAAATCCAACAACATCTCCACCTAAACGTTTCATAGCAGTTTCAAATGATAAACGTGTACGAGTTGATGGTTCATAAAACATAACACCTAATAATTTACCATCCTTTTCATGACAAACCTTCTGAGATTTAGCAATAGGTTCCATTTCCTCAGCAAGATTCAATATATATTCAACATCACTCTTTTTAAAGTCTCTTATAGATATTATATTTTCTAAACTAAACTTCATATTCAAATCACCCTTTCTTATAATTTTCTAGCAAATGTAATATAACCAGTATGACCAGCCATTCTACTGTTTGGTCGTGTTTTATTCTTCTTAATTTCTAATTCTCTAACATTTCCTTCTCTAATTTTAATGTTTTTAAAACCAGATTTACCTAATACTTTATTAACAATTTGGAACTGTTCAACATATGGTGTGTAAACAGCTATAAAACCACCAGTTTTTAGTATTCGATATGCATCTTCAATAACTTCTCCAGGTTTTGGTAAATCTAGAAATACTAAATCTATAGAATTATCTTCCTCTTTAAAGCCTTCAGTTACATCTTGATTATATAATGTTATATTTTTAAAATCAGTGCCACTAATATTTTCTTTAATTATTTTAACAAAATCTTCTCTAATTTCATAACTAGAAACATGACCATCTGGACCAACAATATTAGCAAAAAATAGTAGACTACTTCCAGCACCAGTACCTGATTCAACAATTTTACTACCATAACCAATACCAGTAAAACCAGTGATTAATCCTAAATCTTGTGGTAATAAAATAGAACAATTTCTTTTCATTAAATCAATATAATCATTAATGTTAGGTTCAATTACAGTATATTTCTTACCCATATGAGTTTCAAGTACATCACCAACCTTAGCATTTATAATATCTTCCTGAGATATTACTCCTTTTTCTGTATGAAACTCTGTATCATGTATTACATATTTTCTATTTTTCTTGTCTACTATTATTTTCATATTTAATCCCTTGTATTATTATATTGCACTAAATTTTATTTATTATTTTTAATCTTTTAATTAATAAAATATTCATAAATATCCTCCCTAATAGGATACTTTAATTTAAGTTTAAAACTAACAGTATCCCTAAGAACATTATCCTTATCTTTAACTTTAGTCTCTGTAGGTTCTGTTGGAATAATTGGTCCCATATAATAAAATTCTTTTCCTTCATCATTGTTTTTTTTCATAAATAAGTAGAATTTCATGTTATTTTTTTCATAATCCATAATTTCCCTAATATCCTTAGATTCAAAAGTTCTAGAACTTGTTGCCATCCAACTTAGAGTTTGATTATCATAGAGTTTATTCACATACTTAGTACTCTCAACACTATTTTCTCTTTTATCATAAGTAACACAAAATGGGCATGTTTTTTCAGCTTCTATGTTATTTTTAATAACATAACCATATATTGCATCTTTTTCAGGCCAATTTAAAAGACGAGCAATATCTTCCCTTGAATATTTCTCATATAACTTGAAATTCATGTTATCAATATGTTGAATATATTTATCACAGTATTGTTTGAGACCTAATTTAATTAAATCAAACATATTTTCTCTAAATTCATTTTTTTCAAGTAATTTTTTGAATTTATCAGTAATTATAATATTATTTTCAGTTATATTAATAAATGTGGCTTTTTTGTATAACTTATATTCTCTTGGCTTATAAAATGATTTATTAAGGACACGTAGAGCACTTTTAATACTTATTTTATTGTTTGTTATGTTGTAGTTATTTTCTAAAATATTTTCCAAATCATCTATTTCAAGTGTATTATTTTGAATAATTTCTTTAAGTATTATTAATTCATGTGGTCTTTTACCATTAATAATTTTTAAAGTTAAAAATTGAAGATATAATAATTCCAATTCAGTTAATTGAAGTTCATATTCTATATCAATCTTATTTACCATGTAAGGATATGTTTTACTAGATTTTAATGAATTTAATTTATGCATTGCATTAATAATAAAACTAATATCTAACTGTTTATATATGTAGAAGTCATATAATGTAGGAATTCTACCAATCTTATTTTTAAGTTGAATATATTCATTTCTTATGAAATTTAAATTGTTAAGTTTAGCCCTGTTTATAGAATCATATATTCTTTTTTCTGATATTCTATCAAAATGTACAGTTGAGCTTCCTACTAATAAATTATTTCTATTGATCATGAACTTTCTAATATTATCCTTGTTGTATGTGGTATCTCCAGATAATGCAACAGGTATTAAAAAGTTATTTTTATAATTACCAATAAAATCAAGAACAACAACAAATTCTTTATTACTATATTTACGTAGTCCACGACCAAGTTGTTGAATAAAAATAATACTACTTTCAGTTTCACGTAGCATAACTATTTGATTTACTTCTTTAATATCTACACCCTCATTAAAAATATCAACAGTAATAATATAATCTAAGTTATCATACCTATCATCATTAACCAGTCTATCAATAGTATCTTTTCGTTCTTTCTGAGTGTTATTTCCACTTAAACTAAGTGTTCTATAACCTCTATTATTAAATTCTTTAGATAATATTTTAGCATTATGTATATTGTTACAAAAGATTAATCCTTTAACTCTACTTCCACTGTAACCATAATACTCTATATTTTCAATGATATTATCTATTCTAGTTTTGCTCATATCATTTACATCTATAGCATTATCTGTTATTCCAAAATAATTAAATGAACATAACATATCCTCTTCTAGAGCATTTTTTAATCTTATTTCATAGATAATATTATGATTAAAAAGTGAATATATGTCAAATTCATCACTACGATCAGGAGTAGCTGTCATACCCAGGTAGAATATTGGATTAAAATAATTCATAATCTTTTGATATGATACAGATCCTGCCCTGTGAACTTCATCAATAACAATAAAATCAAAATAATCTCTATTATATCTTTCATAATTTTCTTTTTTAGACATCATCTGCACAGTACTAAATAGGAAATCCACAGAATAATCTTTTTTATTTCCAGAAAGAATTCCTAAAGTCTTTTCATGAAATATTTTACCATAGGATTTCATTGCTTGTTTTGCAATCTGTTCTCTATGCACTAAAAAAAGTATTTTTTTAGGATTAATTTCTTTCAAGGCAAATGCAGATGCAAATGTTTTACCAGTACCTGTAGCACTAATAAGCAATCCTTTTTTATCATTTTTTGCTAATGATTTTCTTAGATTTTTAATGAATGATTTTTGCATATTGTTTGGAGTTAATGTTTTATGTCGTGGTTTTATCCATGAATCGATTTGGATTTTTTTATTTTCATTATATAAGTTAGTATATTCATCAATACATTCACATAAAGGTATTGCTTCTGTCCAATATTCATTAAATGTTTCTATTATTTCATTGTTTATTTCTTCATCTGAATCTGGTGATATGAGAAGATTCCATTCTTTATTAACAGTCAATGCTTTTTGAGTTAAATTAGAACTTCCCATTATGATGTTGTAGTGTTTTTTATTTTTGAAAATATATCCTTTTGTATGAAAACCAAAATCTGTTTCATTAACAGAATATAATTTAACTTCTATATTTTTTAAGTTATTTAAACGAATAAGTGCCCTTGGTTGACTAAAAAATAAGTAATCTGTAGTTAATATTTTACCAGGAATTTTTTTTTCTTCTAATTCCTTAAGAATTTGAAGTAGGGGAGTTATACCACTTTCAGTAATAAAAGCTACACTGATAATAAATTCATCACATTGTTTTAAATTACTCTCTATTGTACTAATAACCTTGATGTTATCCTTAGTATTATTTAAAATAAATTTAGATTCTGACATAACTCCACCTTTTTTTTTAATTATTGTTAATTATATAGTCTATAACTTCAATATCTGCTGGTAGCCACTTAACAGTGTTTAATTTTTCACGTTTAAGCCATGCATATGCATTATGTTCTAATAATGTAATATCATCATTTAATTTACATAAATAACAGTGCATTGTAAGTTTAAAAGTGGGATAAGTGTATTTTACTGTTAATAAAAATTTAATGGGAGTAATATCAGCATCTAACTCTTCTTTAATTTCTCTAACTAAAGCTTCTTCTCTTGTTTCATTAGGTTCTATTTTTCCACCAGGAAACTCCCACATATTAATAAATTCACCATATCCTCGTTGTGTGGCAAGATATTTATCATCTTTTTTTATTACTGCTGCAACAACATTTATTTTTTTTAACATTATCTTACTCCTTAAATTCACGTTGTGTTACATCTATGATATTCGTTGCTGTTTTTTCTCCAATTCCTTCAACATCTTTTAATTCATTTTTTGATGCATTTACTATATTTTTAACATTTTTAAAATGTCTTAATAGATTTTTTGCAGATACTGGACCGATTCCTGGAAGACTTTCTGTAATAAATAATTGTTGTTCTGGAAGTGTTACAGGTTTTGTTTGTGTTCTAATACTTACGGGTTTTTTATTATCTTTATCTTTTTCACGAAGAGCAATTCTCTTTAGCATGAATGCAGTGTCTGTTTCATTCTGTGTCTGTATAATTGGTATTTTAAAGTCAAGTGCTATAGTTGCAAGGGCACCTCTTATAGCATTTGGATGAAGGAATGTATGATAAATGTTTTCCCCTTCAATTATCATTAAAGGTTTTTGACAATTGTTACTTAATTCTTTAGCTTGCTGATATAATCTTTTATCTGTAATTGACTTACTAAAATCATCAATAGTTTTTCTTTCAATAATAATATCATCAGTTATTTGATAATCACCAACACCCATGGTTCTTACCTTAACTTCACAATTTATCTTATCAAGTTCACGCATGATATTGGAATTTTTCTCCCTATAATCAACATAGATTACAACTTCTGCTTTATCAGAAACCTCTTTTGTATCTATTTTATTTTTATTAGAATCATATACTTTAACATCTTCCTTTTTTGCAACGTAGTTTTCAAGTGTAATTTCCTTTTTATGAGAATTATAAACGTTATTTCTCATAGCCTTTTCTTTTCTTTGACTTGACCAGTAATATGATTCGTCAAGAGTACCTTTAGTCATTAAAATAAACATTTCACCACTATGTTTTCGTCCTGTACGTCCTTTTCTTTGAATCATTCTAATTTCTGAAGGTACAGGTTCATATAATATAACATAATCTACAGAAGGTATATCTATCCCTTCCTCTGCTACACTTGTTGAAATTAATATATTATAGTCCTCATTTTTAAAAGCATTAATTGTTTCAATCTGTTTTTTCTGACTTAAACCCTTATCATTCTCACGAGAAGCCTGTCCATAGAAACGTAGAGCCTTAAGATTATTCTTATTACAATTTTCATATATCGACTTTGTAGTATCTCTAAATTGACTAAATACAATTACTTTACTTTTTTTATCATCATCAATTATTTGATTAAGTAATTCTATTAATCTCTTCATTTTTGGATGATCAATATCTTGTTGTTTATATCTTCTAGTTAAAAGTACTGCTTTATTGAATTTATAATCATTTTTAAGAGATTTTGCTGCTTTGGTTTTCTTTTTCTCTAATTTATTAAAGTAATTATTTAAGGTTTTAATACTCTGTGTTTCAAGTAATTCCTGTGAATGCATTATATTAATAACTTCAGTTAAAATAGATACTCCAGTAAAATACTCCTTTTTAGGATTACTACTAGATGCAATCTTTTGTTGTAATCTTTTTTGTTCAACAAGAATTTCTCTTTTCGATGGCTTTGAAATTGAATCAATAATTCCTAATTTTTTAAGAGTTCTTAACCTAATTTTAAGAGTTTCAGAGAGTAAATCCTTAATTTCCTTTAATTCTTCTGTAAGTTTTACTTTTATCCACTTTGTCTGCACTTGATTAAAATATGGTGCAACATCAGCATCATCTTCACTTTTTATTATAATCTCATTAACATATATGTTATGAGAAACTTCCTTAATCTTTGATTCTTCCCAACCAGGACTGGCAGTTAATCCTAATATTAACTGATTCTTCGCCTGTTGCACATATTTTTGGGCAAGATAGACATAGGAATACGATCCCACTGCATGATGACATTCATCAAGAATAAGTAAACTTATATCTTCAAAGTTATATTCCTTTGATATTATATCAGATTCTATTGTTTGTGGAGTTGCACAGATTACTTGGTTTTCATTCCACAATTTTTTTCTATCACTTGGCTTATCATTTCCAGTTAAACTTGTAACACTTGCCTTTAGAAATTTCTTAAAACTATGTTCATGTTGAAGAGTTAATGGTTTACTTGGTGCTAATATAAGTATTTTACTGTTTTTATAGTGTTTTAAACGTTCTGCTGAGACTAATGCTGCAATAACTGTTTTACCCATAGCAGTAGGTGCAACTATCATGGTGTTACCCTTTTTAAGGACACTCATAGCTAAATTTTGCTGATATAATCTTCCTTCTATTACATTCTTATTTAAATATTCATGTTCAATCCAGTTTTTCATGATAATAAATTCTTTGTTTTATATTGTTTATTAATCCTAGTTTTTTTATTGGGTATATTATTATAATTTGTATTACATTTCTATAAAACTAAACAATGTTTATCTATTTGTATACAAATAATTATAAATAAAAGTAAATACTATATAATAATATACAAAGAATTATAAAAAAGAATAAAAACTTGAACAAAAGTAGGTATTTAAAATGAAAAAATTATTATCAACTAAAAACATTCCAAAAAATAACTTATCAAAATTAGCAGAAACTGAAGAAATAATGAAAAAAACATTTCTTAAAAAGATGATGTTTGGACAATATGCAGTAAACAAAGTTAAATTCACAGCTTAAACTCCCAATAAAAATCCTTTTTTTTTAAATAAAATTCTAAAAATATAAAAAGAGTAAATATTAATATAAATTAATTATATTAACATAATAATAACTTATTCTGAAATCATATTTATTAAATTTTCAACAGTATCGTATACAACATCTAATTTACACATATTTGGAACATAATTTGCTGCTTTAGCAGAATTTACTCCGATAACTTCATAGTCTAACTCTTCAATAGGAGCAACAACCATACAAGTATCAGATACAATTTTACCTCCAGCTTTTTCAATAATATCCAAGTATCCACACTGTTTACTTATTGATTTAATAGCTTTTGAAGTACAAATCCATAGATCTTTAGTTAATTTCTTGTCTTTAACTAAGTTAGCAACTTCCTGAATTTCAGATATAGATGCATGAGGACAACCAAGACATACTAGATCAGGTATTTTATCAGTAGTAGTTAATTGTTCAAGAGTTTCTTCAATCATGTTTTTATCAACAGTCACTGTTTCAAGTTCTTCAAATGAATCATGACACCTTGAATAATCAGCCTCTGGAGTAACATTCTCCACATGGTACAAACTCACAGCACCACTAGAAGCTAGAGCTGCACCTAATGTTTTTAAATTATTACGTCCAGGATTTTTATTAATTCTAAAGTATGGTTTTTTATCATTAACAATCTGTCCAACATAATAACCTAAAGCACCAATTTCTGCTTCATTTACAAAATCATAATCTACATTAAATATCATATCAGCTACTCTATTTTCAAGTATATGATTTCCATAATATGGTGTTCTTCCAACAATAGCTGCAAGAAGTGCACTTGGTCCACCTTCACGATTAGTTCTAGCACCAATAACACTATTAACATAACATACAGCAGATGATTCTGACCAAGCAACATGTTCATTAAGCATAGGTGTATTTCCTATAAGATATGGTGTACATGTACAAGTACTCATAACACCAATACTTTCATATCCATTGATTATATCAATTTGTTTATCAGTAAATTCTTTACTAAATCCTAATTCCTGCCAATTCTCAATATCTACACCTGCAGGATTTAACATGGTTTCAAGGGTAACATCTGCCTTTTTACCTAAATCAACTACAAAATCTAATCCAGCATCTCCAATAGTTTTATATGAAACTCCAGATACTTGGGCAGATGTAATAGGAATCATTTTTTCAGCATCATATATTTTACCTAAACTTACTAGAATTTCCATACATTCTGCTTTTCCTTCTCCATATTCACCATTATACATGTCTTCTTCATATTTTGTAAGCTGCATATTATCACAATCTTCTTTCATATTTATATTATTTCTTAATTTGATATTCAACCATTTCATCAACAAGATGGATGAAATTATCCTTTTGATTTGCTGGTATAGTTGCACCAGCTGCTATGTTATGTCCACCACCAGAACCATTAAAGTTATTTGATGCTTGGTTCATAATAACACCAAGATTTACTCCTTTTTCAATCATATTATCAGTGGTTCTTGAGGATACTTTAATAAGGTTATCCATCTTCATAAGACTTAATATAGGTTTATCTGGTAATAATCCAAGATCTATACCAATACTACTTACAGCAGCAGCAATTTTCTTCTGCTCCTTATCTTCAGTATAGATATATTGAATATTCTCCTTTTCAATACTACCTTCTCTTTTTATCCACTCAATTCCATTTTGCATAGTACTACCATACTTAGAAAGTAATGATTTAGCATATTCCATTTGTTGATATTTTCCCATTTGAATACTTATTGCAGCAGTATATTCTTTATTTTTACCACATGCATTTAATAGGTTAGAATACTCCTCAATATTAGTTAATTCATTTCTAATATTTGGAATAGTGTATATTTTTCCATAAATATCCTCATTAATACTTATTAATTCATTTTTAAGAGTTTCATATTCTTCTGGGGATAATTGATGAAGTAACTTATCTTTAGGAATGTCATGTTCCTCTAAAAATATTCTTGTTTTCTCTAAATCTCCAGATAATCCATTAATTATTGGAGTATACGTGTATGTGATGGATTTATCAAGTGTTTGAGTATTTGCATAAGCTAATTTTAATTCATTTTTCATAACAAGTGTATTATTCGCAACACCTTCATCTAAAATTAGTTTGTTAATTCCTTGAGGACCATTTTTAAATTGCATATCTCCATATGCACCAGTTAGAGCCAAACCTGCTAATTCATAATATTCATATCCATGTACAGATAAATATGAAAGACCTGAACCACTAACTTCTTTGGTTCCATCAATATTAAAAATATGAGGATTTACGTGAATTATTTCTTTATTATCTACTTGTATTTCTGGATTAACACCTTCAGGTACTTGATGATGATCAGCAATAATAACATCACCCTTTAATTTAGAAATACTTTCTAGATTTCCACTTCCCATATCAGAGAAAATAAATAATTTATATCTGGATTTATTAAGTTCTTTAACATTACTGTCTCTAAGACGTGGTAATATTGTAATATGGAATTTACCTCCTGCTTTTTTTATTGCATTTGCAAAAATTCCAGCAGAAGTTAGTCCATCAGCATCGTTGTGAGAAATAATTCTCACAACATGCCCTTTTTCAATATGTAATCTAAGAAGATTACAAGCTTCATCAGCTCTATTTAACAAGTAAAGCTGCTGTTTTTGGATCATATCTCCATCCTTCAGGAAGAACATTGTTTCTTGTGTAGTATTTTACAAGTCTTCTGATTTTAGATTCTATTTTAATTAATCCTCTTTTTGTGTGAATATCTTTTGGATTTTCTTCGAGGTGTTCTCTTATGTTTACAGCTCTTTTAATTAAGTTTAATAAGTCTTCAGGATATTCAAAGTCAGTTCCATTTCTTTTAAGAATATCTGTAATTTTTTCTCCAAGCACTGCTTTAGTATTTGGAATTCCATGTTGGTCTCTTAATGTAATACCAATTTGACTTGTACTTTGTCCTTCTTTATGTAATTTTACTATTAATTCTTCAATTTCTTCTGGGCTTTGTTCTACCCATTCAGGTTTTGCTGCCATATTTTTTTACTCCATAAATTTATTTTTATAGTATTTTATATTATTATTTAAAAAAATCATAGTTTCTTTTTTATAATTTCAATAATATAATAATTGACTATTCACAAATTAGAATACCAGTTAGCAAATTTCTCCATTGATAATCTTCTATGTGAACATTCATTTTTTTCATCAGTAGTAAGCTCTCCATATGTTTTATCATATTTTTCAACATAAAAGAGTGGATCATATGCAAATCCATTGTTACCTTTCTCTTCTGATAAAATTTCTCCAGAAACAACACCTAAAAAAGTCTTGGGTTCACAATTGGGTGCACAATAACCAATACATGACCTGAATTCGGCATATCTATCTGGCTCATCTTTCATTAATTTTAAAATACCCTTATTTGTTATAGTATCTTGGACATAAGATGAGTATGTTCCAGGAAAATCATTAAGGGCTCTAATAAACAATCCAGTATCATCTACTATAACTGGTTTTTGAAGTAAATCTGCAACATATTTTGCACCAAATGCTGCTACTTCTTCAATTGATCCTTGAACTTCAGGATAACCTGGATTTTCATGATCAACTTCTATACCAAATTTTTCAAAGATACCTCTTGCCTCTTTAACTTTATGTTTATTTCCAGTAATAAATGTTACTCTCATTTTAATCATTAATAATATTTTTTTTATAAAAAAAAGTGGAATGGAATGATATATTATTCCATTTGAGCTTTAGCAATTTCTTCTACTTTTGCACGGTATTCATCAGCTGTTTTTCCATTCAGGAGTGCATAAAGTATAGCTCCACCAGCTCCTACGCCTTCTTTTATAGATCCTTTTGTATATCTTGCTAATCCTTCATTTTCTGATTTTTCAAATTCTGGATCTGCTGCATAAACAGTTAAGTTTTCATCGATTTGATTTGCAATATCTAACATGTTTGATGTTTCATCATTTACAACATATACAGTTGTTGCAATAGCAATTTTACTAAAGTCAAAATCTGGTTCAATAGCTTTTATTGCTCCACATACTGCTAACATTTGTGTTCCACCAGCAAGTGTGACTGGTACATCACTACCAATAGCAAGTCCTGCTATAGCAATGATTGTAGGATCTCCTGCAACTTCAACAGCTTTAAAAGCATCGTCTTTTAGATCTCCTGGTTTAAGATTATTTTTTGCTAATGCTGCATCTACAACACTGTTTTTTAATTCATGTGGATTTATTTGCATACATCCACTGATTTTATCTCTTACATCGTATCCTAATGCTGTTAATACACCTTGTGCTGTTGTAGTACCTGCAGGTGTGGATTCAGCAATCATAATATGACTAGTTAATTTAGATAAAGTTTTTGCAGTTATTAGAGCATTGTCAAATATTTCTTTAGGATTTGGAACACCATTACCTTCTCTTAAGTCTCCTCCAGGTTGTCCATTAAGTTCAATGTATGGAACTTTAGGAGTAACTTCAAGTCCTGCATTTATTGCAATGAACGGAATATTAAGTAAATCAAGGGTTGCTTTAGTAAGTACTCCTGGAGTAGGTGTAGGATCTCCATCTTCAACTGTCATAGCAATTTCTGGAAGACTCAGTGCCATATTTTTCATTATAAGTTCTGCATCTAATGCAGGAGTGTATGGTGTTAATTCTGGACTTCCACCAGCACCACTAATACCTGGTATTTTAGATACTGCTGTATTTGATAAAACACATGCGAAAATAATATCATCATTGTTTCTAAGTCTTTCTAGTTGTTTTTCTGATCCATATATTTTTATATTTTCTGTCATTTACATCACTAACTATAATAATTCATTACTTATCTATACGATTATATTATTAAATATAGTATCAAGATATAATAATAGTTATTAATTAATTTTAAAGAATAATTTAAATGGAGAGAACATTAATTGATTTGTCTAGGAATAGAGGGTACAGCAGAAAAGTGTGGTATTGGTATTGTGGACTCTGATGGAAATATATTAGCTACTTGTGGATGTCAACTTTATCCAGAAGTAGGTGGAATTCATCCAAGAGAAGCAGCAAATTTTCATGCAGAACACATTGTACCTTTAATTAGAGAGGCACTTGAAGAGTCAAATTTATCTATTAATGATATTGACTTAGTGTCTTTTGCAAAGGGTCCTGGTCTTGGACCAGCTTTAAGAACTGTTGCAACTGCTGCAAGAAGTTTATCTCAAAATATTGGGGTGCCGTTAATCGGTGTAAATCATTGTATAGGGCATGTGGAGATTGGGAAATTAACAACTGGAGCTAAAGATCCTTTAACATTATATACAAGTGGTGGTAATACTCAAATAATTAGTTATGAATCTGGAAGATATAGGATTATTGGAGAAACATTGGACATTGCAATTGGTAACTGTTTAGATCAGTTTTCAAGGGATATTGGTTTAGGACATCCTGGAGGACCTATTGTTGAAAAACATGCAGAAAATACTAATAAAACAATAGAATTACCCTATGTTGTTAAAGGTATGGATTTATCCTTCTCTGGAATTTTAACTAGTGCTATTAATAAGTATAAACAAGGTGTTGACTTAGATGTAATATGTAATAGTTTTCAACAAACATGTTTTGCAATGCTTTGTGAGGTAACAGAAAGGGCAATAAGTTACACTGGAAAGAATGAAGTGTTGTTATGTGGAGGTGTTGCTGCAAATAGTAAGTTACGTCAGATGCTACAAGTTATGTGTGAGGATCATTATGTTGACTTTTACATGCCTCCTATGAAGTATTGTGGTGATAATGGTTCTATGATAGCAAGAGTGGGTCTTTTATCATATGATGAGAATAAATGTGGTATAGAAAATAGTTATATTAATCCAAAGTATAGAACAGATCAAGTAGAAGTTACATGGATAAAAGATAACTTTCAGCATAATATAAATCTCCCTGATAATATTAAAGAAAAAGGTGCTGAAGCCGATATAATTGAAGGTATTTGGGATGAGAGAGAAGTTATTATAAAACATCGTGTTAAAAAGAACTATCGTGTAGATAAACTAGATGAAAAATTAAGATTAGAGAGAACTAAAGAAGAAGCAAAATTACTCTCTGATTGTAAAAAATATGGAGTAACAACACCCTATATCTATTCAATAGATCTTAATAGAAAAGATATTATTCTAGAAAAAATAGATGCTCCTAAGTTACATGAAATAATAAATACTGATAAAGATATAAAGAAAATATTTACAAATATCGGAGAAATGGTTTTTAAAATGCATGAAGGTGAAATAATTCATGGGGATCTAACAACAGCTAACATACTCATAAAAGATGATAAACCAATATTCATTGATTTTGGACTAGGAAAGTATAGTAATCTCTTAGAAGATAAAGGAACAGATCTACTTGTATTTAAAAAATCATTAAATACAATAATTCCAGAAAAATCAGAAGAACTATTTAATTACTTCTTAAATGGTTATGATAATGAAGATGTAATTAAAAAAATAGATGAAATTGAAAAAAGAGGAAGATACCTCTAAATTTTTTTTATAATACCACTGATAATATAATTGTTATAATACCTATTATTGTACAATAGTATGCAAAAATATCTAAACTCCAACCTTTAATCATTTTCATAAGTAATTTTATAGATAAATATCCAAATATTACTGATGATATAAATCCAGCAAGAAGTACACTTACTGATGCATCAAGTGTAGCAATATCCTTAATTTGTATAAGACCTGCTCCAATAACTGCAGGAATACTTAATAAGAAACTATATCTAGCAGCATATTCTCTGTTTAGTCCAAGACATAATCCTGATGCAATTGTAGATCCAGATCTTGAAATACCTGGAAATACTGCAAGTCCTTGACAAATACCAACAATCAATGCTTGTTTAAAGGACATATCTTTTTGAGTAATTTGTCCAGATGAATGTCTTTCTGAATAATAAAGAACAGCAGCTGTAACAAGTAGGAAAATACCTACAAATAAAGTACCTCTAAATATTGTTTCAATAGCATCCTTTAATAAAATACCCATAATTCCTGTTGGAATAGTACCTACAATGATTAACCATGCAAATCTTTTTTCTGGAACTCTATGAAGTTCTCTTTTAAATATATCTACTCCTTCTGTAAGATCAATAATACTAAGAATAAATCCTTTTATCAGATTTATAATATCCTTCCAAAAGAAGGTAAAAATAGCAACTAATGTTCCTATATGTAATATAGTGTCGAATGCAAGTCCAGTTTCAATACCAAGAAGGGCTGGAACTAAAACAAGATGACCTGAACTACTAATAGGTAGAAACTCACTAATTCCCTGAACTGCTCCTAAAATAATAGCACTTAATATATCTAACAATCTATCACCTAATTTTTTTTTATCTAAAATTTAATAAATTATTTACATAAAATTGATAATTATCATAAATAAGTCTTTTCTATGTTAATAGATAAATATGTATTGTTCAAATAATAAAATTATTGTTTATTTAAAATTTAAGAATTAATATGATATTTTTTTTTATAAACATCATTTAAAAAGAGAAAAAAATGAAGATTGAACAATTATATAAAGTCTAACCATCCATATTTATCTTCAACTTTGTTATTTACTATATCAAATAGGCTATCTTGTATTTCTTTAGTTACAGGGCCACGTTTTCCTTTACCTATTTGTATTTTATCAATAGATCTTATTGGAGATAATTCTGCTGCAGTACCACTAAAGAATACTTCATCAGCTGTGTATAATCTTTCTCTAGGTATTGTTTCTTCTCTTACTTTATAACCTAAATCTTCTGCTATCGTTATAATAGTATTTCTTGTAATACCTTTTAATACAGATGAACCAATATCTGGTGTGTATAATTCTCCATCTTCTACAAAGAATATATTTTCACCAGTACCTTCTCCAACAGTACCTTCATAGTTAAGCATAATACTTTCTTTGTATCCATTAGTTGTTGCTTCTATTTTAGCTAATTGTGAATTCATATAATTTGATCCAGCTTTAGCTAAGTTTGGCATAGTGTCTGGTGCCATTTTTCTCCAGGATGATGTGCATACATCAATTCCTTGTTCTAGAGCATCTTCTCCAAGGTATTGTCCCCATGCCCATACAGCAATAACAGTTTCTATAGGACAATTCATTGGATAAACACCAAGTTCTTTGTATCCTCTGAATACTACTGGTCTTATATAACAAGATCTTATGTTGTTTATATTTATTGTATCTTTTACAGCTTCACATAATTCATTGCGTGTGTATGGAATGTCCATTCTGTATACTTTAGCAGAATCTTCCAATCTTTTCATGTGATCTTTTAATCTAAATACTGCTGGTCCATTTTCTGTGTCATAGCATCTAATACCTTCAAATACGCTACTACCGTAGTGAACTACGTGTGATAAAACATGTATTTGAGCATCTTTCCAATCTACTAATTCACCATTAAACCATATTTTTCCTGTTTCATCAAATGCCATTTTATTATTTCCTTCATAGTTTTTTGTATATTATAATATATATTACTTAGATAATATCTATTTTTTTAATAATTTAATATTCTACTTGTTCTTGTGATACTTCTTGACTTTGTGAGTTGACACCACGTGTACTTACTTCAGTAGGATTTTGTTCTGGAGTTTCTACATTACTTGTTGTTGATTGACTATTATCAGCACCACCAACATCACTACTATTATCAGTTGTTGTGTTATTTATTGACGTGTTTTGGGAAGTTGTATTATTAGTTGTATTATTTTGGGTTGTGTTTTGTGTGTTATTTGGATTAGAATCTGGTTTTATTATATTTATAATACTATTTATAAAGTAATTCCAAATATTTATCACTGGATTTTTTGAGGAATAGGTTGAATCTTCTGCTTTATCTACTTGTTTACAGGAACAATCATTTGGACAGTTACATGTTTCATTACAGTAGTAGCAATTATTGTTATTTCTTATTTTAGTTTCATTTTCAGTTATTATTTTATAATTTGGGTCTTTACATAAACATGAATTACTACATTGACAATCACTGTAGTTACATGCATAGCAGTGGTTATTATTATAAGTAGAATCAGAAGCACTAATTGAACTTATAGAAATAAGAGCTACTAATGAGATAAGGCCTATTAAAATCATCTTTTTATTCATTATTTTCTCGCTCAATTTTTATTTGTTATTTAATAATTTTTTTTTCATGATTTAAAGGATTATCTATATTTTTTTCTATTATTTTTATATTTTTCATATTTTTTTAAATCATAACCGTGGCTTTCCAGTTGCTG
>NZ_MUZW01000059.1:0-29900 GCF_003266085.1 Methanosphaera sp. DEW79
GAGTAGTATCAAAAGCAATAACCGAAAAGTATATATGTAAAGTCAGATAAAGTTTATATTGTACTTGAAGTATAACATAGTCCCGTAGGGTAGTGGCAATCCTCCTGGTCTTTGGAACCGGGGACAGCGGTTCGACTCCGCTCGGGACTACTATTATATCTAAAAAAAACTATTTTTAAAGAAAATTATTTGATATTATAAATTACTTAATATAACATATATTACATAATAAATATAAGGGAGTATAAAACTATGCCTTATGAAGATCCATTAAAAGAATATTTTAAACAAAATCCAGAGAAAAAACTAAAGTTATTTAAAATATATACAAAAGTTTTAATAATTATTCCCTTCCTCATGGCATTTGGTGTAATAATGTTTATTCTTATACAATATGGAATAATTTAATAAAAATTTTTCTTTTAAATTTATTTTTAACTCTTTTTCTAAAAAAAAATTATATGAAAGAATTATAAACAGATTTTCGAATTCTTTCAGCCTTACTCATAGCATTTTCCAAAATTCTATCACTAACTATAATAGTTGCAATAGGTTCTCCTTTTCTAAAAATATAACTACAATCAGATTTATCATAAACATAAGGTATATTTTCTAAATTACACATACCATTATTTCTAGCATATGCAATTAATTTAACACAGAACTGTTTAACCTTAGGTATGTTTACTGGAATGTTATTATAAATATCCATGTGGGCCTTTGCAAGATTCATATTAAAACTTCGCTCAACACACTCAAAAGAACCTTGAATTCTAGGATTAACCTCTAAGACATAAACCTTATTATTATCTACAACAAAATCAATACCATTAGATCCAACCAACTTACACATACGAGATATCTTTGCAGAAATATTTTTTATCTTAGAACTAGAATTAATATAGGGAGTAATATTACCACAATAGGTAAAATCACGTGCTCCTAACATTTTTGAACCAATAATCTGTTCAGAAGATGTAATAAATTCAATTTCATGATTAGGATATGATAGAAAAGAACTACTAACACTATCACCATAAACATACTCTTGAAGTAAAAATTCATCATCAACATAAACATCCCTACTAAACCAATGAATATTCAAGCCACCAGTACCATAAACAGGTTTAATAACATACTTCTTATTAGGATTATTTAAAACAATTTCCTGGGCTTCATCCATATCATTTAATTTATATGTTTTAGGTAAAAGAAAATTCTTATGTAAAAATTTATATAACTTAAATTTATTATTAACTAAATCAGTATTATAATTACCAATAACCTTACTCTTTGGAAAACGTGTAGTATCAACATCACTAGTAAAAATTATATAATCCACATCATCCACATAATCAAGTGCAATATCCTCTAAAGATTTTAAACTAAAATCATTAATATCACTTGGAACTAGTAACTTATCTACAAATTCATATGCATCAGTAACATCATAAAAACTAGTAGCATAAACTGTATAACCTAACAATTTAAATGACCTTGAAATTGACCGCGTATTAGAACCAATAATTAATATTTTAGTAATAACAACACAACCCTCATACTTTTTTAATAATAAAATAATTTATGTTAAAAGTAAAATAAGTATTTTATTTAAAAATTAAATGAAAAAAAATAGTTAATATAAAAAGTGGAAAGGATAAAAAAAGAATTATCATGGAAAATAAATCCATAATACTTATTCTCTTTCGTCGATATTTTTCTTAATTACCTTAAGTTGTGCGAAGCTTTCCCTTTCCATTTCCTCCAAACGCATTTCAATAAATGAAATAGTGTTTTTAATACGAGGAATAATTACATGCTCTAAAGCATTTACTCTTCTTTTAGTTGCTTCTACTTCTCTAGCTAACATTATAATGGTTTTTTCAATCTCACCAAGTTCAATAATAATCTTAATAGATTCTTCAAACTCTTTGGCTGCGACATCTAAGTTAGCTGAAGTTCCAGCAAAACCATAACCTCTGCTAAGTACATCATTATGTGTAGCTCTGCTTTTTACAACAGGGACAGAAACACCCATAATACTTCTAGAACTTATATCGAGTTCAATTGATTCTCTAACAGATAAAGCTGCTCTTTTTACTGCCATGTCTCCCATGTCTATTTGAGCTTTGTTTAGTTCAGAGTAAGCTATTGCTAATTTTTTTTCAACTTCATCTCTTGAACCTTGAACACGATCTAAAATTTCGAAAAACTCCTTAATAAGAGCATCTCTTTTTTCTTTAAGAAGACTATGACCTTTTATAGACAGTTTAGCTCTGTCTTTTAGATTAAGAAGTTCATTACGTGTTGGATTAATTCCATCCAATTTTTCATTTGCCATTATCTAGCCTCCTTCACTTATACAATTTACCATAGAAATAAAAGAATAAAAGAAATTATTCTTCTGTTTCACTTTGTGGTAAGTATTGTTCAACGTATTGATCTTTAACACGTTTAAGTTCAGTTTTAGGTAAGATAGATAATAATTTCCAACCTAAATCAAGAGTTTCTTGAATAGATCTGTCTTCATCTTTACTTTGTCTAATAAATTTATCTTCAAATTCATCAGCAAATTTTAAGAATTTTCTATCACGATCTGTTAAAGCTTCTTCCCCAACTACTGCTGTTAAATCACGTAAGTCACGACCTTCTGCATATGCAGCATATAATTGGTCTGAAACTCCACTGTGATCTTCACGGGTACGTCCTTCACCAATACCTCCACTCATTAATCTGGATAATGATGGTAATACATCTACTGGTGGGTAAATACCAGTCCTATCTAATTCACGACTAAGTACAACTTGTCCTTCTGTAATATATCCTGTTAAATCAGGAATAGGGTGAGTAATATCATCCTGTGGCATTACAAGAATAGGCATCTGTGTAATAGAACCTTCTTTACCATTAATACGTCCTGCACGTTCATACATACCTGCTAAGTCAGTGTACATGTAACCAGGGTAACCTCTACGACCAGGTACTTCGTTACGTGCTGAAGATATTTCCCTTAATGCTTCACAATAGTTTGTAATATCAGTAAGAATTACTAATACGTGCATACCTTTTTCAAATGCAAGATATTCAGCTGTTGTTAATGCCATTTTAGGGGTCATAATTCTTTCAATAGCAGGATCGTCTGCTAAGTTCATGAATACTGTTACTCTTTCAAGAGCACCAGTTTGTTCAAACTCATTCATGAAGAAGTTTGCTTCTTCGTGAGTAATACCCATAGCACCAAATATTACAGCAAACTCACTGTCTTCTGCAATTACTTTTGCTTGTCTTGCAATTTGTGCTGCAAGTTCGTTGTGTGGTAAACCAGAACCTGAGAAGATAGGTAATTTTTGTCCACGTACAAGAGTGTTCATACCATCTATTGTGGATATACCAGTTTGAATAAATTCTGCAGGGAATTCTCTTGCAGAAGGGTTCATTGGAGAACCATTTACATCTAATTCTTGATCTGGTATAATATCAGGTCCACCATCAATAGGTTTACCTATACCATTGAAAATTCTTCCAAGCATATCTGTTGATAAACCGATTTTTGCGGTTTCTCCAGTGAAACGAACTTTTGTTGATTCTGTGTTAAGGTCACTTGTACCTTCAAATACTTGAACAACTGCAATATCTTCTTTTACTTCAAGAACTTGTCCAGTTCTGTTTTCACCAGCAGGAGTTTCAATTTCTACAATTTCATTGTATGCTGCTCCTTCTACGCCTTGAACAACCATTAAAGGTCCTGCAACTTCAGATACTGTAGTATATTCTCTTGTTTTAATATCTACATCATTCATTGTCCTGCCTCATTACATTCTTTAGTTATACGGTTTCTTATGTCTTCAACTTTTGCTTCAAATTCATCCTCTGGGATGTATTTCATTTTACCAAGATCTACTCTTACATCTAAGTTTACAAGTTTGTTAATGTCAGCACCATCAGCTAATGCAGATTGAGCTGTTGTGTTGTAAAGTAAGATTGTTTTAAGCATGTTGTATTGTTTACTTGGTGAACAGTATGTATCTGTATCATCGAATGCGTTTTGTTGAAGGAAGTCTTCTCTTAACATACGAGCAGATTCTAATGTTACACGGTCTTTTTGAGGTAATGCATCAGGACCTACTAATTGTACAATTTCATTAAGTTCTGATTCTTTCTGTAAAAGAGCCATTGCTGTGTTTCTTAAATCTCTCCAATCTGAACCGATTTGTGAGTTCCACCAATTTGTTATACTATCAACATAAAGTGAGTAACTGTTCAACCAGTTAATAGATGGGAAGTGACGTCTATCTGCAAGTGATGCATCTAATGCCCAAAATACTTTTGCAATACGTAAAGTGTTTTGAGTTACAGGTTCAGATAAGTCCCCACCAGGAGGTGATACTGCTCCAACTACTGTTACAGATGCTTCTGCTTTGTGAGATCCTATTGTGGTTACTCTTCCTGCACGTTCATAGAACTGTGCTAATCTTGAAGCTAGGTAAGCAGGATAACCTTCTTCCCCAGGCATTTCTTCAAGACGTCCAGAAAGTTCCCTCATAGCTTCTGCCCATCTTGAAGTACTGTCTGCCATAAGAGCTACATCATAACCCATATCTCTGAAGTATTCAGCAATTGTAATTCCTGTATATACACAAGCTTCCCTAGCTGCTACAGGCATGTTTGATGTGTTTGCAATAAGAACTGTTCTGTCCATTAAAGGATTTCCAGTTTTTGGATCTTCAAGTTCTGGGAACTCAGTAAGTACTTCTGTCATTTCGTTACCACGTTCTCCACATCCAATATATACTACAATATCAGCATCTGCCCATTTTGCTAATTGTTGCTGTGTAACTGTTTTACCTGAACCAAATGGTCCTGGCATAGCTGATGTTCCACCTTTAGCAACACAGAAAAATGTATCTTGTGCTCTTTGACCAGTTATAAGAGGTACATCTGGATCTAATTTGTTAGTGTAAGGTCTACCTACACGAACAGGCCATACTTGCATCATTTGAACTGTTTCTATACCATTTTCAGTTTCAACTTCAGCAATATCTTCTGTTACATTGTATTTTCCTTGACTTACAATTGATTTAATTGTACCTGACATTTTTGGTGGTATCATAATTTTGTGAACAATAGCACTTGTTTCATCAACTGTTCCTATAATGTCTCCACCATTAACTTTGTCTCCTACACTTGCTGTAGGTTTAAATTCCCATTCTTTTACTTTATCTAATGCTGGTACATCGATCCCTCTAGGAATGAAATCTCCTGATACACTTTTAATTTCATCTAATGGTCTTTGAATTCCATCATAAATTGATTTAAGTATACCTGGACCTAATTCTACTGAGAGTGGACCACCAGTACTTTCAATTTTTTCTCCTGGTTTAATACCAGCAGTTTCTTCGTAAACTTGAACTGTAGCTGTGTCGCCTTCAAGTTCAATTATTTCACCTATGAGTCCGATATCACCTACACGTACCATTTCGTGTATTTGGGTACCTCGCATACCATCACCGATAATAACCGGACCTGCAATTTTAATAATATTTCCTGTGATCATTTTACCATCTCAACCCCAATAACTCTTTTGATAAGGTCATTCATTGGGTCAGTTTCACGTTTGTGTGAGCCTGACTTATCTGGTACTTCAATTATCATTGGTAATGCTTTAGATCCGGTATATTTTGTAATATCGTCTCTAAGTTCATCCCCAATTTTTTCAGTAGTGATAATGATTGAATACTCATCATCAACTAATTGTTTTAAAGTAGTTTTTGCTTCTTCTTTGTTATGTACAGGGAAACCACTTTTGATTCCACCTAACATAAAACCAGTTACAGTATCTGGATCTGCCATTATAGCTATATCATTTTTCATAATAACATCTCCTTAATTTCAGAACTTGGTATTGAAGATCCTCTTTTACTTCTTGCAATAATTTTAAGATTTTTAATTTCGATTTCTTTTTTATTCATGAAACCTACAATAGGACCTACACCAAATGGTTTTTTCCTAAAGATATTTTTTGCCATATTTCTTTCATATGAATCTAATGCTTCATCAAATACTGTGATAGATTTTGTAGAGTTGTATTCAGGAATATGATCTGCTACAATGCTTCCATATTCAGAACTTTCAATACTACTTAATAAAGAGTTCATATCTTCAGATTCCATAAATTCTTTTAATTTCCATCCACGTAATTGATATCCATTGTCTATAACATATGGTTTAATTTGATCATATGTGAGATTGTCAGCTTTTGCTCTTAATATAATTTTTATATTTGCAATATCTACTTTAGTTCCTATGTAACTGTGTAACATTCTTGTGTTATCATCTGCTTGACTTGATGATTTTACTAATAATCTTTCATAATAGTAATTATCCAATGCTGATTCTAATGTTAATAAGGTTTTATTTTCATTGTAATCAGGTAATGCTTCTTCAAGTATTTTAGCATAAGGTGTTCCTTCCAATGCAACAATTAAATCTTGAACAGAATCTGCTTCAATTAATTTATCTTGATCATCTTTAAGTTCACCATAAGGTACTAATAATTCACGAGTTTCTTCTTCGTTTAATTTTGCTTCTCTTGCAATTAAAACACTTTTTATGTTTTTAATATCCCATTGATCTAACATTAAATCAAATGTTGGTTTTAAATCACCAGGTGCAATTCTTGCTAATAAATCATATGATTCAGCTAAGTTTGCATCTAATGCTTGTTCTATTGGATATTTATCAACGAATTTTGCATAGTCTTTATGTCCTCTTAAGAAGTTTTGTACTTCTTCAAGGCTTTCAGATTCAGCTAACTCTGCGATTTGTTTTTCATTTAAGATTTTACCAATTTTTGCTCTTACTCTTGCATTTGGATAAGTATATGGATAATATTCCATTAACGGTCTAAATGTTATTACTACAATTACTGCACCTATTACAGCTAGTACCACAACTAATAATGCAATGAATGCCTCAGGAGAAGAGAATCCGAAAGATGTTATCAATCCTGTAATGCTTTCTTCCATTTAATTCTCCTCCAGTAACTATCTAAATAGTTTTTTAGCAACCTCTGATCTTAGATGTTTTCTATAACGAAGCATACGAGCTTCAATAGTGTTTTTTACTTCAACATCGCCATCTACAGTTTTTACAACTGCTCCACCAATGATATCTATTGGTTCTCCTATGACAAAGGAAGTTTCATTTCCAGTTTCTTTTGTAACATATTCAGATACTTCATCAATCATAGATTTTACATTTTCAACATCGTCTTCTCTTACAAGAATTTCGAGTTGTGTACTTCCTACTTGTATAGAAGCATCTTTAATCATTACTTTTAAAGATTCCACATAATTTGCGGAATTTTCAGATGCTAGTTTTTCAATTTTTTCTGATGCTATTCTAAAAGCTTTTTCTATTAACTCTTCACGAGCTTCTAATTCTTTTCTTCTGGAATTAACTTTTGCTTCTGAAATAATTTGTTGATATTTCATATCAGCTTGTTTATTTGCAGAGTCAAGAATTTGTTCTTTTTCGATTTGAGCTTTAGCTTCACCGTCAGCAATTATTTTTTCACTTTCAGCTTTAGCTTTGGAGATAATTTCATCAGCTTTTGCTTGAGCATCTGCTTTTATATTTGATATTATTTTATCTGCTCCAACGCTCATCTATGTTCCTCCAAAAAATATTTGTTTAAAGGCATAATGCCTTCATTATTTTTTAAACTTATGCTCCAAGTATTCCACCGAATACTAATAATAAGATAGCGATAAGGAAACCATAGATAGCCTGAGTTTCAGGAATAGCTGTAAATACTAAACCTTGTGCAAACATACCTGGTTCTTCTACTACTGCACCTACAGATGCGGAAGATGCGATACCTTGACCCATACCTGAACCAAGACCACCGAAACCAACTGCTGCTCCTGCACCAATTGCTACTAAACCTGAAGTTACGCCTAAAGCGGAACCTCCCATAATTCCTGAGAATACTAATAATAAGATAGCGATAAGGAAACCGTAGATAGCCTGAGTTTCAGGAATAGCTGTAAATACTAAACCTTGTGCAAACATACTTGAATCTTCTGCTACTGCACCTACAGATGCGGAAGATGCGATACCTTGACCGATACCTGAACCTAATGCTGCAAATCCTACTGCTACTCCTGCACCAATTGCAGCTAAGGCTGAACCTAATGCTAATTCTGCTGCCATGTTATTTTCCTCCAATTAAACATTTTATTTTATTTTTTTTATATATTATTTATAAAGTATACTAAATTTTGTTTATTTTTTAATTTTAGTATATGTTCTTTCTGCCTTAAATGGCTCGAAACTTTCACTTTCACCTGTGTAGAAGTTACCAAAGAACTCTACGAAGTGTAAACGTAAAGAGTGTATAGCTGCTCCCATTGATTGGAATGCAATGTTAAATAAGTGAACTCCTAAGAATACAATAACCCCTAATACTATACCTACATATGGTACAGCACCAGCTAATAATTGACCTAAAAGGTTTGCAGTCATACCTATACCACCAGTGGATAGACATAATGCTAATAATCTTGAGTATGATAATATATCTCCAAGGAAACCAAATACGTCCATAACTCCCATTGGACCTGAACCATATAATAGTAATAGTAATGCAATTATGAATACTACTGCAAATGGTACCATACCTGCAACTAAATATGCTACAATTGAAAGTTCAATCATAATCCAAGATAGTTGTCCACTACATAACTCCTTAATATTGTGTTTTTTGTAATTATCGATTATACCAAAGATAAATGCTATGTTCAGGTGTATTAAACCTATGATAATTGCTAAAATCAAGATATTTTCTGGATGTGCAAATGCATTTATATCTGGAATTACTGTAGGTAATGCTAAGTTAGGATCACCCATTATAAATCTAGGTATGAAATCTCCTATAAATCCACCAGTCAGTAGACCTAATAGTACTGTCCACAATCCCATTTGTACGAGAATTACTCCAAAGGATTTGTATGTTTTATTTACTTTACCTATACCTCTGTATAGTAAGAATCCAACTATTGCTAATATGATTCCATAAAATGCATCGGTTAAACAGTAACCGAAGAAGAATGGGAAACAAATTGCCATTATAATAGTAGGATCTATATCTCTATAATTTGGTGTAGAATACATTGTTACTAACAATTCATATGGTTTTGCAAAACCAGGGTTTTGTTGTTTTACAGGTACCTTATTATTATCAATTTCTTCTTCAGAAGGATCTTCTACTTCAATAATACTGTGACCATCTGTAAGTTCATCAATTATTGATAAAGTTTCTTCAACATCATCTTTGACAACCCAAGCTTTAAACATCTTTGTAGTACCAGTTTCACCAAAATATGAATAGATTTCAGTTCGTTCTTTTTCAAGTTCTAATTCTTCATTTAATACTAATAATGTTTCTTTAGAACGTTGACCAACTTCTCTGATATCTTTTAAACATTGTTTTCTTTCATTTTTACATTCATCTAGTTTACTTTTTGATGCTTCAATAATTTCATTAGATTTACCACTTAAGTTAGATACATCTAATTTTTCAAATTCTAAGCGTCTAAGTACACCAGAAATATTTTCTTCAAATTCATTTGCACATACAATTATTAGTGGAATGTATGTAACATCAGAACTTGATGTTTTTGAACCTTCAAATATTGCTACTTGTTCACTAATTTCTTCAATTTGACTTTTTGCATCTGCTAAATGTTCTGCAGGTAATTTACCAGATATTACTTTTGTATATTTTGTATCTTGTAAATATGCAAAATCTATATCAAAGGATTTTAATTGAGTTGCAACATTTAAAGAATCATTATATTTTGTTTCTTCAGTTCCAATTTCATTTATACGTGACTCTATTGGACTGAGAACTGCATCAACTTTACTAATAATTTCTTCAGCCTTATCTGCTAATTCTTCAGAAGGAATATCTTCCACTTCTTTTGAATTAATTTTTTTAGGACTGATAAATCCTTTAACAACATCAACCATACTTTGTGATTGCTCTGCAGATTTTAATGTATCAAGAATATTGTTACATTTCATTGATAATGATGCAATTCTGCTAGCAACTGGGTCTTGTTTTGATACATCTAAGCCAGAGTAATATTCGTTTTCCTGAATTTCATCAGATAAATCTTCTATTTGAATAACTCCCCTTTCATGGAGAACATTCACTACTGGTTTAGCGTATTGATTTAAAGTTACTATGCTTAATTTTTGCATTCTTGCTGGCCTAAACATAGTTCAACCCCTATAATACGGTTTCAATTATTATGTCAGCTGCGTCATCTACATTATTTTCGGATCCTCTTAAGGATTCTTTAATGTCAGATTCAGATGTATTTGTAATAATTACAGCTTCTTTTCCAGCTTCTTCTTCTTTAGCTAATAATATGTGTTTAGCTTCATCTTGTGCTTCTTCTTTTGCTGCTTCAATATCTGAATCTACTTTTGCACGAGCTTCTTGGATCATTTCAGTTGATTTTTTATTTGCTTCTTCTACGATAATATCAGCTTCAGACTCTGCTTGTCTGATTGAACCAATATCTTCAGAAATATTTGCCATTATAAATCACCCTTTATATGATCTGTTTTTCTATAGATTATACTCATAAAAAAATAAACTCTCCTTAATTAAGTTATTTTTTAGAAAATAAATGAGTATAAATTTTGTATCAATAAATTAAAATTTTTTTTAAAAAGTTTGACTAACCAAGTATCACCCCAATATAGACATGAGAACTTAAAATTTAACATAGATTTCTATATGAAAAATTTTAATCAGTTCATAAAAATATATCTTATAAATATATATATTTAACTTCATTAGTTATATAATTTTATTAAAAAGGCTAAACATAACCCTATGAAAAATATAAAATAAGTAAAATTAAAATTAAAAGAAGAAGTATTAATTTTTTTTTAAATAATAAAAAAAGAAAAAGAATAAATATTCTAATAAAACCACTATTTTTTTGAAGAAAAACTTTCTTTTATTAGTTATCTAACTTCATTCTAACAATTGGTTTTGCTAAATGACGTCTGGCTTCTGTTGGAACTTCATAGAATCCAATATCAAGATCACGTGGAATACTTTTTCTAATTTTTTTACCATCCCTTAATCTCCTACTACATTTTGGACATTTAAAACCCTTATCTTTACCAGCAGATTTCATTCTTTTTCCACAAACACATATTGGATTTGAATATTCATATTGTGGTGCAATTTCATTTAATTTGAATTTTTCAATATTAAATGTATGATTATCATTTAATCCACCATATATTGTTAATTTATCACCAACACACAACTTTCTAACAATATCTCTAAATGATTTTGTAGGTTCAAATGCTGCACATTCCATAATGTCTGTATTGTCACTAACTTTGAAAAAAACATGCCCTCCCTCTATATCATAGGGTTTTTCTACAACCTCACAACTAAAACAGTAACATCCCGTATTTACCATGTCTTTAATTTTTACTCCATGTTGTATATGCATATCAGTATGTTGATTTGTTCTAAAGATACAATAATCTTCTATTTGTTCATATGATTTCACAATATTATGTGCCTCTTCTACTATAGAGGGTGTATTTCCTCTTATACCATATAATACTGGACATGGAGTATGAGGCTCTATTGCGGCATAATTTCCTTCTATATCAATATTATCAAATGTTTCAGGATATGTTTTTTCATTCATTAAAAAAATACTTTCTTCATCTAATTGTCTTTTTGTACCATAATTTTCAGGAATACGATATGCTAAACACTCAAAGGTCTCATCATTTAATTCAATACCAATAGCTGCAATAGCACCAATAATACCTCTACCTTTTTTAAATTTATGTACCCTTGCACCTATACTATGTGCAAATTCTTCAGCATAATCTATAGTATATATTGAATATATTGCATTTATTGCATAGTCTCGCATGGCTTGTGTTATTTCACCTTCATAAAATACAACACCAGGATTTGTATTAACTCCATCAAACATTGCATATTTTTCAACATAATCCAGTACAATTTTTTCAACTAATTCCACATCACTTCGTGATTCTAATTCCAATACAAATGATAAAGCTCCATTTCCCCTTGTTTTATACCTTGCAAATGGATTTAATCTAATTAATCTTGGAAAATCCATTGGTTTTATATTATATTCTTCTAATTTTTTAAGTATTATACAAGTTAAATAAGTTGTACACATTCCTTCTGCTGAGTCAGTATCATCTATTCCAACATGTAACTTTATTAATTTCTGTGAATTCAAAGTATTACTTCTCCCATAAAATATTGTTATTTACTATTATAATATTTTATAAGAAAAAATATATATTATATATTATGAAAATGGACAGTTCTACAATTACACGTAAAAATATATTAGATGATGTTACAAGTCTACTTACATCGTTTGGTTTTAAAACTTCAAATATCTATGACAGAAACTGTTTTGATTTACTAGCTAGAAAAAAAGACATACTCATAATACTAAAGATACTTGTTAATATAGATAGCTTAACACCAACACAAGCAGAAGAATTATCTAAAATCTCTGGAACTTTTCTTGCAAGTCCAATAATAATTGGATATAAATCTAAACATAACTACTTAGAAGAAGATATTGTATACGAACGTCATGAAATTCCAGTAATATCACCACAAACATTATGTAATATTATTGTTAATGATATTCATCCAGAAATATTTGCAAAAAGAGGTGGATATTATGTTAAAATCAATGGTAATTTACTTAAAAATTTACGTGAAAAAAATAATTTATCACTGAAAGAACTTGCAGATATAAGTCATGTTTCTAGAGAAACAATTTATAAATATGAGAAAGGAAATTCACAGACATATCCTGAAACTGCAATGATGCTAGAACAAGTATTAAACAGTCCAATTACAGAATCAATTAATTTACTAGAAACAAACAATACAAAAACCACAACACTTGATAAGAAAATTCAAGAACCAATAGAATTAATTAAATTAGGTTATGATATAAAATCATCAAATAAAGCTCCTTTTGATGCAATATCTGAAAGACAAGAAGAAACAGAAGAAGTAAGACAATTAAAAGAAAAACTTGAAAGTAAATTAGATGAAATTGAAAAAATCAGGGCAGAAATCAATAAAAAAACTAAACATCATAATCTATTAATTACTAATATGGAACGTAATCGTAGTGATAATACATTGAATAAAATAGCAAATTGTACTGAGGATATTTCTCTAATTACAGGACATGATGCATTATTTGTTCTTGAACATAAAAAAGATAAAGAATTTATCAAAAAAATACCTGCCATATATACATGGGAACTTAAAAATATGGACAATATGGAAGAATTATTAAAACTAATAAAAGAAAGAAAAGAAGAAGCTAATGATTCATAATTTGAATTTATTAATAATTCCAAGTGTTTCTTCTGCTTCACTTTCCTTTGCTAAACCAACACATACACAATCTACATAATCAATATTTTTTATAAAATCATAGGCTTCTTGTGGCTTCAATATACCTGTTGCTAGTGTTCTATTTACTATGATCTTTTTACCTATTTTTTCTACTGAAAAGGAAATTTTATCTTTATTTTCTTTATTTAAGAAATTACAATCCATCATATACCCATAAAAATTCAATGGAAACATAATTACATCGAAATATTCACATAAATTAGATTCACTTATAAGTGGTAAATTTTTAAATGGTGTTCTTGTTTCTATTGCTGGAATATATCCCCTATTTTTTATTTCTTTTAAATACTTTATAATATATTCAAAATCACCTTCATCAATTTTTTTATCAACAAAACTTCCATCTAAAATAACCGTAGTTGTATTGAATTTATCAAAAACATTTAAATCCTCATTAAATGTATTAAAATTAGTCATTCCAATTACAGACCAAGTACATCCCATATTTTCAGATATTTCTAATGCTTTTTTAATATCATCAGTCACATTAAAAAGAAATTGATTAACACCTAATTGATATGATTTATTTAATATTTTAGCTATATTTTCAGGTTGATTTTTAAAATCTAGTTCATATAATCGTGTTCTATGACCAAATTGTGGACTGAAAATAAATGGTGAACTACCTAATATTACCTCACTATATGTCATTGTTAATAACCTCGTATTCTTAATTAATTATTTTATATAATAATATATAATTATCATTATAAAAAAATAAAGAAAAAAAGTATCAACTATTAAAAAAATTAAAATTAAGAATTAATATGATATTTTAATTAAAAAACTCAAAATATTCCTAATCACCTTATTGATTCATCCCATTGAAAATAAAATCATAAATAACACTTAAAATACCACCATAGTTATATTATTCATTTTTAAAGAAAGTAAATACAAATACTATTATGAAAGTTAGAATAAATATAAAAAGATACTGTTTCTAAAAATTTCTAAAAAGAAAAATATCATGTATTTATAATAAAAAAAACATAAATTAAATATAATATTGAACTAATATTTTGCAATATAATGTTAAAATACAATATTAATTTTATAAATGGAATGGATTTTCCAAAATTCAAGTATAATATAAATAAAGGAGATCAAAAATGCCAAAAGTATTAGTAGCTGATAAGATTAATGAAAAAGGTGTTGAAGTATTAGAAGGATCTGCTGAAATAGTAAACAATCCTAAAATAACACCAGAAGAACTATTAAAAACAATTGATCAATATGATGGAATAATTGTAAGAAGTAGAACAAAAATGACAAAAGAAGTCATTGAAAATGCTAAAAACTTAAAAATTATTGCAAGAGCAGGAGTTGGAGTAGATAATATAGATGTTCAAGCTGCAACAGACCATGGAATTCTTGTAGTAAATGCTCCTCAATCTACATCCATCACAGTAGCAGAACATGCAATGGGTTTAATGCTCTCATTAAGTAGAAAAATAGCTATAGCTGATGCTTCTGTAAAAGCAGGCAAATGGGAAAAAAGTAAATTCATGGGTATGGAATTAAGAAACAAAACTCTTGGTGTAATTGGTATGGGTAGAATCGGAAGTCAAGTTGTAAAAAGAGCAAAAGCTTTCGAAATGGATGTTATTGTATATGATCCATACATAACAGAAGACGTTGCAAAAGAATTAGGTGTTGAAATAACAACATTAGACTATCTTGTTGAAAATGCAGATGTAATGACAATACACGTTCCATTAACACCTGAAACAAAAGGTTTAATATCCAAACCAGAATTAACAAAAATGAAAGATCATGCAATTCTATTAAACTGTGCTAGAGGTGGAATAATCAATGAAGCAGATCTTTATGAAGTATTAAAAGAAAGACCTGAATTAAAAGCAGGACTTGATGTGTATGAAAATGAACCTCTAGAAAACAGTCCTCTTGTAACATTAGATAATGTTGTATTAACACCACATATTGCTGCATCTACCAAAGAAGCTCAACGTGATGCTGCAATCATAGTTGCAAAAGAAGTTAAAGAAGTAATCAACGGAAACATACCAAACAACGTATTGAACATGCCGGTTGTTGATAATGAAACCTTTCAAACCCTCAAACCTTACTTCCAATTAACTGAAAAATTAGGACAAATACTAGTTCAAACTACAACCTCTAACATATCAGAATTAAACATAGTATATAGTGGTGAAATCTCTGGTAAAGCTAAAGAACCACTAACAAGAGAATTATTAAAAGAATTCTTAAACCCTATCTTAACAGAACCTGTTAACTCTGTAAATGCTAAAGCTGTTGCAAAAGAAAGAGGTATAAAAATTACTGAAGGAGAAACAGAAGATAGTGGAAAATATGATGCAACAATAAAAATTGATGTATTCTATGATAATGCTGAAATGAAAATAGAAGGTGTTGTTGAAAATAATGAAGCTAAAATTATTTCCATAGATGATTATGATGTAAGATTAACTCTTGAAGGTAAAATGGCTATCATTAAATATGTAGATCTTCCAGGCACTATTGGAAAAATTGGTAAAATATTAGGTGATTATAAAATCAATATTGCAGAAATGCAAGTAGGAAGACAAACTGAAGGTGGAGAAGCTATAATGGTTCTTAAAGTAGACCAAGAAATAACTGAAGAAGTAGTTTCAAAACTCGAAGATGATAATGATATTGACTTTGTAAAACCAGTAAAATTATAATATTTTACTAAATCCTTTATCTTTTTTTATAAGAATATTTCAAAAAAAATTAAAAAGAGAATAGAATACTTATTTATTTAATTCTCGTAAACGTTTATTTTCTTTTTCTAATCTTGCTATATCTGATTCCATTTCTTTAATTTCTTTTTCTATTTCATCAGATGATTTTGATACGTCATTTACTTTAGCTTCTATTATATTTTCAGGAGATTTTACAACATTTAATATAATTTCATCTATAGAATCACCAGGTGTTCTATCAGTACGAATATCTACTTCCACCTCATCTCCTGGTTCATACTCTGGAGGTAGTGGTAATTCTTGATTAATTATTTCACCATCTACTTCTAGTTGTATATTTATTGTGTGTGGTTTATTAATTACTGGTTCTTCTTCATTTTTTAGGTTAATATTATCTGTAGTAGTTATTTTATTTTCTTGTTTCATCATATCATCCTCATTTTCAAGTTTTTTTAATTCTTGTAATAATTCTTCATCAAATATTTCATCTTCAATAGCTAAATCACTTAATTTTTTAATATCTACTTCATTACCAAAGTCTTTTATAGTAAATGTCATTGGAGTTCCAAAGGCATCATATGCTTGTATTGTAGCCTGAGAATATGGTCTACATATGATCATATGGAAATAACCATTTTTTCCAAAAAATGATAAATCTGCATTTGATGGTTGATTACTTGGTCCTGGATGACTATGTACTGATCCTACTGCATTAACTGTCATGGGCATCATAAATACTTGCATTACTGCACTTGTATCAGAAGCTTCAAAGGGTAGAAAAATTAAACCAGTTATTTTTAAAATAGAATTTTCTATATCTCCAGAAAGTAGAGCTACAAATTCTTTTGGGTCTGCATTAATTGCTATTTTAATTATTTCTTCAACTACTTTCTCATCTATCCAAACTTCTTCAATCTTTTTATTATTACCTAATAATTTAGATAGTGTCTTGTTAAAATCCATATTTGCCTCCCTTTTTAAATAAAGTCTAAAAATATCTTATTCAACATTTACTTGAATAAGGATATATTTTTATCTACATATACTTTATTTCTAAAGTATAAAGTTTTTTTCTTTAATTTTGGATTATATCCTTCTTTTTCTTCTTTAATTTTATAGATTGCCACACCTCTTTTTTGCCATGTTGGTACGTGTGCAATATTTATTCCATGATTAAATAATAATTCATGAATATTGGATTTGTTGAGTTTATATAATATTTTAGCAGTTTTTTCAGGTTTATTTTCTTTATTTAATACGTATTGTGCATATGAATTTAAACAATTACGCCAAGATTCATCTTGTCTCCATTTAAAATAGTTTTTAATATTTTTAGAAGTAATTATAATTCTTGAATCAAAAGATGCTGGTTTCAATGTAGTTATATCCACATCAAATTGATCTTTACTAATAAATAAGTGTTTCATAAATGAACTAGATACATATGAACATATAACTGAGTCAATCTTCTCAACACGTCCATTAAAGGGGATTTGTTCAAGAAGTATATTTATTTCATCAGAAAAAGTATAAATATATTTTGTATTAAATTCTCCTAAAACATCCTTTGACACTTCAATAAAAAGATTTCGTAAACGTTTATCAAAGGGTTTTTTTAAACCTAATTGTTTTGTATATTTAGAAAAAGAACGACCATCAATTCGTATTATAATTGGTAAATCTGGAACTATTTTTAGTTGTGAGAATTGTTCATATTCCTTCAATAAAATCACCATAAGTGTTTAAAAAAAAGATTAAAGAAATGGTAAAAACATTAACATTTGATTATAAAACATTATGATCCTATTTGAATAGTTTTAGATAATTTATTTAATAAACATGCTGCTGAGAATGCAGCTAGCATACTTGTTTTAGGATTATCTGGACTACTTACATTAGCAGTTCTTGTTATTAATTCACCAAAAGATCCTTTAAGATGAATTTCATGTGTATTTTTGTCAATTTTTGGATCTGCTATTATTTTAACATCAACATCAATACCTGATGCTAAACTTAATGTTGAGGATACATTGATATTTTTTGGGAATTTGTTAACAGCCTCTGAAGCTTTTCCCTCAAATAATACTTTTTCTTCATTACCCTCCAAAGTCATACCTAATGAAACTGGTGGTTTTCTAGTAGTTAAAGATATTGATTCAATTTCACCCATAGTTGATGCTTTAACCGTATCTATTCCTGTAATTGCACCTGTTGGTAAATATATTTTAACATTAGATTCATCAGCCAAACGTTCTAAATGATTTTTAAATTCAGAATCCATTAGAGCTCCAACACTCATTATTATTACATTAACACCATTTTCTAATATTTTTGGAACTGAGTTACGTACTGCAGACTGTGCTGCTGCTTCTAATATTAAATCTGATCTTTCAATTAACTCTTCGATTGTATCAACTACTTCTGCATCAATCTTTTTTGCTAAATTAATCGCATTATTTCTGTTTATATCATAGAAATATGATAGTTTAACATTTAATTTTCCATTTAGTTGAAAGTTTGTTAATGTATTTGCAATAGATCCACAACCCATAATACCTATTTTCATTAAAAAATTACTCCCTTATTAATTTAATTTTTTTGCATAGGCTTAGTGATTGGGGATTTTTTACGTTGTGGTACTGCTTTTTTCTTTTGTTGAGCAGCTTGATATTGAACAAATTTTTCTTGATCTATTATTATAATATCACCTACTGCTGAAACTATTTCATATGGAATATCAATAATTCCTTCAGTTTTTACAGGACCTACTTCTTCATCAGGTACAAGTCTCATTGAGTTTCTTAAAACATCTCTTAAACCAACATTTTTATTGTCTTCTGTTAATGCTTTTGTTTTAAAAAAGGATATTCTACCTTTTTTAATGTTTAATACCACTTCTGTTACTTTTCCTACGTATTTTCCTTCTGTATTATAAATATTTAAATTGTAAAATGTAGATAAATTTACCATTATTTTCACCAAATGTTTTGTTTTAATGTATTAATGAGATATTCTTCTTTATTAGCAATAATGTAATATATTTCTTTTTTATTAATTATAAAAAAAGAATAATTTTTGATGGTTAAGTATATGTTTAGCATAATATATAAAAATAACCTTAAAATATGAAAATATTCTCCATTTAAAAGACTATATGTATGAAAACAATATAATTAAAAAAAATGAAATATATATAATTATATTGAATTAATAAACAAAGATAGAAATTTGGGTGATTAAAATTTGGGATACAAGTAACGATTATAGATTAAAAGTAGCTGAAAAAGCAATAGAGGATTTTATTAGAGTAGTTGAAGGTTCTAATCTAAGAGGTTCATGGAATAAGAAGAAAGTTAGATTAATTGCTAAGGATATGAATCCAGATATTCAAACATTATATTATTCATATATTTCTCCAGATCAACTTGCAAAAACACCACAAGTGAATAATCTTTTAAAGAGTGTTGATGAAATTATTGAAAATCTTGGTGGAGAAAATTATTCTAAAAAATTTTTATCTGAATTAAATAGAGAAGAACGTGAAAAACTTGAATTACCCCTATCAAAGATGAAATTTTTCTTCAATACAATACGCGGACTTCCTGCTAGATTAATGCTTGGAGAAATTGATGATCCTATTATTGGTGTTGATATTCAAGTTGGTGAATTAGTAAGTGTTAGTAAACATCCAAAAACAGATACATTAATGGTTTGTAATGTAAATCTAGGTAAACGTGCAATTACTGTAATTACCAATGATTTATCTGTTAAAGATAATGATCATGTTGCTGTTTCTTTATTACCACCTAGTGCATTTATGGGAATTAGTAGTGAAGGTATGTTTTTAGGGGCTGGAGAAGGTATTTTAAAAGATGTTGAGGGAGAATTAGGTAGTCTACCACAACATATCGACGTTGCTGCACTTAATGAAACAAGAAATCTTGTAGACCAGTATCTTAAAGATTAATCTCCCAAACCTTTTTTTTATAAATTACTAATTTTTTTATCTAAATTATCTAATTTTGTTTTTATGTCATTTATTTCATTATTTTTAATTTCAGTATCAAATTGTTGTAGATACTTTTGATAGATATTCATAGCTAAAATAACTACAATCAATATACCTGCAAATAAAAGTATTAATTCAACAGAAGCTTGTCCTAACCTATCTTCATATATGTTCATAAAACCACCTATAGTCCTATAATAGTAGTGAATATCATTCTTGAAACAAAATATACAATAAGTGATGAGGGTAGTAGTATAATTAAATATTTAACTCCTTTTTTATAGTTAGAATATAATACTACTCCCAATAAGAAGCTTACAAGTATTGACTGAATAGTTATATACCCAAAACTTGCAAGTGGAATAGTATTTATTAGTGGATTATTTTTTCCAATTTTTTCTATAAATTCTGAATAAAGACCAATCATTCCTAATGCAAATGGTGTTGCTATAGTTGATGAGATTATTATTAACATTACAGACATCATGACACTTGCTCTTCGTTGCTTTTTTAATAAGATAATCTCCTTTAAATCATGTGATATATCCTCCAATACTTCTGCCAAATTTCCTCCTGATTCCCTTGTATGAATAATTATTTGAAAAATATATCTTAGATTATCTAAATCATTTCTATTAGCAATATCCATTAATGATTCATTAAATGGTTTTTTAAATTGTGTTTCTATTAAAAGTTGTTTAATTTCATTATTCAACGGTCCTTTACTTGTTTTTGATAGTTCTTCTAATGCTGATTCAAATCCAAGCCCAACATTCAACAGAGAAGCTATTTGATTAAGATAATCTGGTAGTTGTTCTTCAATATTTTCTTTTCTATGTTCTCTGTTGTATGAAATATATATTATCATAATAACTGAAGGTAAAAATAAAAATAGAACAGATATTATTATGGGCCATTTAATTACACTAAGTAGTATTAAACTTATAATAAATAGAAAAAGACTTAATAATAATATTATTGCAATTAAATCCTCAGCACGTATATAAATACTTGTATTTACAAGAATTTTTTGTAGTTTAAATAAAAAATCTTGAGAAATATTTCTTTTTATATAATTACTTATTAATTTAAATATTTGAATATACATAAAATTATTACTTTTATATATAATAATATGATTTTAAATAATATATAAAAATTGTTTTAAAAAAAGAATAAAAAATTAAAGAGTAAAATCTAATTTCTTATCTAAACTTGTTAAAACTTCACTATTCTTTTTAACAAGAACATCATCCTCAATACGTACACCAAATTCTCCAGGAATATAAATACCTGGTTCTGCTGTAATAACCATGTTTTCTTCTAAAACACCCTCAGATTTTGATGAAATATTTGGATTTTCATGAATATCTAAACCAAAAGCATGACCAGTACTATGTATAAAATACTCACCATAACCATACTCACTTATAACATCCCTTGCTGCTTTATCAACATCAGCAAATTTAACACCTGGACTTATTGTTTTAATAGCTTCTTTTTGAGCTTCAAGAACTATGTTCCAAATCTCTTCTTGACGTTCAGAATCAATAAAAGTCCTTGTTATATCAGAACAATAATGATCATATCTTGCACCCCAATCAACCACAATAGGAGTTTCAACACGATTCATTGAAGTTTCAGAATGGGGAGAACTGGAACGAGACCCACTAGCTACTATTGTATCAAATGCTGGTTTATTAGATCCATTAATTGTCATGTCAAATTCTAAAGATGCAGCAGCAAATTTTTCAGTACTTGTAAAATCAATCTCTTTAATAGCATTTTCTGCTATTCCAATGGAATTTCTTATTTTTGTTATTTCCTCTTTAGTTTTAGTTTTTCGCATATCTTCAATTACATTAGATACACTTAATTTATTATAATCATCAGATAAAAATTGTAAAAATTCAAAGTCAAGAGATTTTTCAATGGCTATTTTTCCATTTAATAACTCATTTACTTTACCTAGACGTTCAATATCCCTTACTTCAATTGAAGATTCCCTTTGAGCATCAACCTTATCAATACTATTTACATATAATATTGGTTCTTTATTTATAATTAAATATGCAAAACTTGATGGATAAAAATCAGAAATATATTTTATATTTTCTGGTTTATATACAAACATAGAATCAATATTTTCTTCTTGCAATTGATTTAATATTTCCTCATTTTTCAAATAAAATTCCTCCACTGGTTCTTATAATCTATTATGAAAATTAAATTTTTTTACTATATCATATTATATATTAGAAACATTATATAAAGTAGAATAATAAATAATTATAATACTAATATAAAATAAAAACAGTTGGAGGATTAGAATGCTTCAATTTTCAAAAACAGAAACTAAAGATTTGAGTATAGCTATTATAGTAATAACATTATTATTTGCATATTTATACAGTAATGGTACATTTGGAATGATGATATATTTGATTCCTATTTCACTAGTTACTATTGGACTTAGTTTTATATTACATGAACTTGGACATAAATATGTAGCACAAAAATATGGATTTTTTGCTGAATTTAGAAAATGGAATACAGGACTACTCATAGCAATAATAACAGGTTTATTTGGATTTATATTCCTAGCACCTGGTGCAGTATATATTGGTTCATATACAGGAATAATTACAGATGAAGAAAATGGAAAAATTTCAATAGCAGGACCAATAGTAAATATAATTCTTGCAGTGATATTCTTATTAATTGAAATTAGTTTAAAACCATTTTTCTTATTATCATCACCCCTATCCACATATTTAATGATAACAGCAATGATAGGATTCCATATTAACAGTTTCCTTGCATTATTTAACTTATTACCTATACCTATGTTAGATGGTTCTAAAGTTATGAAATGGAATCTTCCATTATGGATTGTAAGTATAGTGGTTGCAGGCCTATTAACATATGCTTCCTACTCATCCATATTATTATAGTAACCTAAAAAAATAGTTTTTACTATAAACTATACTTCTTATTTTTTTCAAGATATTAATTTCTAATTATCAACTACATGATTCCATTTAAATATATTTTCTACTAATTAAAACAAAAGATTATAAAATCCATAAAATAATAAAAAACAAAAAATACATAACTATATCTTAATAACTAATTTAAGATAAAAAAAAGATAATAATTGATAAATATGTTAAATGAATCTCCTATTACTTATAAAACATCAACACATAGAACAAGTTCTCCTGAAAAAACCTTGGAAAAAATATCTAAAATAACTACAGATATTGGTCTAACAAGAACTTCAAATATAACACATTTAGATAGAATAAAAATACCTGTTTTTACATCTGTAAGGCCACTTGCCAAAGAAGGTGCTGTTAGTGTTTATGCTGGAAAGGGTCCCACAGAGATACATGCAAAGGTTTCATCCATTATGGAAGCAGTTGAAAGATATTCTGCGGAAATACAAGGAACTGAAAACACAATACTAGAAAAATATAATCCAGAAAACTGTCTTAATCCTGAAAGTCTAATTTTACCAAGAAATTCCTATAATGATAATGCATTAGAATGGATTAAGGGATATTCTATTAAAACTTCACGTGAAATATACATACCTGCTAATGTAGTATTCCATCCATATACAACAGAAGATGTTCATCATATATGTTTATCAAATACTAATGGTTTGGCATCAGGAAATACAATAGAAGAAGCAATATTTCATGGAATGATGGAAGTAGTTGAAAGAGATGCATGGAGTTTATTTGAAGCATTTAAAGAGAATAAACCTGAAATTAATTGTAAAAATGCAACTAATGAATATGTATGTGAATTAATAGAAAAATTTAGAAATGCTAATGTATATATTAAATTACTTGACTTGACAAGTGACAATGATATTCCTACAATAGGTGCTGTATCTGAAGATTTAACTCTTAAAGATCCTGCATTACTTACACTTGGTATTGGAACACATCTTGATGCAAATATTGCAGCCATACGTGCTATTACAGAAGTTGCTCAAAGTAGAGCAACCCAAATACATGGAACTCGTGAAGATACTACCAGAGCAAATCTCTTAAGAGATACAGGTTATGATAGAATGAAACGTATAAATAGACATTGGTTTAGAAAATCAGATGAAACTATAAATATTGAAGACATACCTGATAAATCAAAAAATTCATTTAAGGAAGATATTGAATTAACAATGAAACTTCTTGAAAAAACTGGAATAAAAGATGCTTATTATGTTGATTTAACACGAGATATAAATATACCAGTTGTACGTGTAATAATACCGGGTATGGAGTTATTTAGTGTTGATTCATCACGTGTGGGTAATAGACTAAAACCTAAGGACTTAATAATATAGGAAGGATTAGATGAAACAAGTTATAATTATGAGAACAGATCTTAAAATGGGAAAAGGAAAAATTGCTGCCCAAGCATGTCATGCTAGTTTAAATTGTTATAAGAATGCTGATAAATCAAGACTCAGAGCATGGGAACTTAGTGGACAGAAAAAGGTTGTTCTTAAAGTATCTTCTGAGAAAGAATTATTAGAACTTAATAGCATTGTAAAAGAGACTGATCTTCCACATTCATTAATTACTGATGCTGGTCATACACAGATTGAACCTTCTACAAGAACTTGTTTAGGAATTGGTCCAGGGTCTGATGAAGAGATTGACAAGTTAACTGGTCATCTAAAATTATTATAGAAGGTATGTTATGGTAACTGTTGTTAAAATAGGTGGAAGTTTATTTCCAGAGCATGTTAATAGGTTATGTGAATGTTTTAAAAAATCTAAGGAAAAAATTGTTTTAATTAATGGTGGTGGCGACTTAGCAAATATTTTAAGAGAATATCATGAAGAATATAACTATTCTAATAATGTTAATCATTGGACTGCAATAGAATGTATGAATATTATTGGAAAATTAATTGCTGATAAAAATAGGAATATTACTTTAATTAAAAAGTTAGATGAAATTGTATTAGTTCATAAAACAGATAAAATCCCATTATTATTAACATACGACCTATTAAAAGAAGAAGATCCATTAGATCATTCATGGAATGTTACTAGTGATTCTATAGCATGTTGGGTTGCAAGTAAAATAAATGCTAAACTATTAATATTAACAAATGTAGATGGTATATATAGCGGTAACATTTTCTCAAATAACAAAAAACTTATTAAAAAAGTAAATGCAAATGAACTATTATTTTTTGAAGAAACTTCTGTAGATAAATGTTTACCAAAATTACTAATTAAATATCATTTAAACTGTTATGTAATAAATGGCAAATATCCTGATAGGGTGCTAGCTCATTTAAACAGTGACCATACAATGAATAATGTTTATACATATATAGGAGGAAAATAATATGGCAGAAAAAATGATTTGTACTTCTTGTAAACAAGAAATATCACCAATAGATAAATATGTAAAATTCCATTGTCCTGAATGTGATGCAGAAATTTACAGATGTCCTAAATGCAGAACTTTTGGACATGAATACACATGTGAATGTGGATTTAAAGGACCTTAAATAATTCAAAATTAAATAAAATCTTAAGGAGAAATATTAATGTCTGATGTAGCAGCAATATTAAAAGTAATGCCTGAAAGTCCTGAAATTGACTTAGAAGCATTGAAAGAAACTATTAAAAATACAATAGATGCTGATTCTTTTGAAAGAATTGAAGAAGAACCTATTGGATTTGGATTAATTGCATTAAATGTTACTATTGTAGTTGATGATGGTGAAGGTGGAACTGAACCAGCAGAAGAAGCATTAGCAGCACTTGATGAAATTCAATCTGTTGAAGTAACTGATGTTAGAAGATTAATGTAAGTGTATTTTTTATACTTACAATCACTTTTTTATATTCTTTTTTTATATTTTAGTCTTTTTTAATATTTTAGATAAAAGATAAGTATTACTTATTTTATAAATAGTATTAATAGATTATGTTTGATATTTTAATTACTTTGATATTTGGAATAATCATTGGTACAATCACTGGAATAATGCCAGGATTACATGTAAATACTGTTGGAATTATAATATTTTCAACATCCCCCACATTACTTTCTATTACAAATCCACTAGTTATTTCCACATTTCTTGTATCTATTGCACTAACACATGCAATGATAGAATTCATACCCTCATTGCTTATGGGAATTCCAAGTGAAGATACTGTTTTATCAGTACAACCAGGACATAGAATGTTATTTAAAGGAGAATCTATGGGTGCAATACGACTTGTTAGCTTTGGAGGATATTGTTCCATTGTTTTATTGATTATTATAATGCCAATTCTTTTTATAGTATTACCTTTAATATATTATGGATTAAAAGAATACATTGGTATTTTATTAATTATTATAATGATTTTAATATTATATTTTAGTAATAAGAGTAATAATAAGCGTTTAATGAGCACTCTTATATTTTTAGTCTCGGGAATTATGGGGTTAGTTCTATTAAATGGTAATTTAGGTAGTAATATAGCTCTTCTTTCCATGTTATCAGGATTATTTAGTGTAAGTAATCTAATATACTCCATCAATAATAATTCCAAAATTCCACATCAAAAAGATATAAAGAATATTGTAATTGACTCTAAATTTAAAAAATCAGTTTTTGCTGGCAGTATTTCAGGTTGTATTATGGGATTATTACCAGGCCTTGGTCCAGCCCAAGGTACTTTAATTGCACAGATTATTACATTAAATAAAGACATAAAAGTTGATAATTTTCTAGTCACAAATAGTGGAATTAATGTTTGTGACACATTATTTTCATTGATTGCTATTTATTTAATTAGTAATCCACGTAGTGCTATAAGTGTTTATGTTAATAATTTAATTGAAGATATCACATTGATTCATATATTATTTTTTATATGTGTTAGTTTAGTATGTGTTTCAGTTACATGTGTTGTTTCAATTAAGTTAGGTGATTTATTAATTAAAAATATAAAAAAAGTTGATTATAATAAATTAAATATTTTTATTGTTGTTTTAATAAGTATGATTGTATTTTTTTATACAATATTAAGTCAGGGATGTATATGGTATGTAATACTTTGTTACATTACAAGTATTAGCCTTGGAATTTTAGTAAATACACTTGATTTAAGTAAAAGTAATTTAATGGGTGTTTTAATTATCCCCTCTATTTTAACATATATTGGTATTATATGATATAAATCTCTTTACATATTTTTTTAAGAAAGGTTTCATATCCACTAGTATCCACACCTGGAAAAGCATCAATTAGTCCCACATCATATCTTTGATTAGTACAACTCAAATTACAAATATCCTCTTGTGTAATTTCATATTTATCACATGGAATGTTATTTAATTTAAGATTTGTTTCGGTTGTATCTACTGCTATATCATATATATCATTGAAATGTACTTTTTTTGCATTTTTTAAAAGAGCATAGATTCCTAGTGTTCCTGCCCCACACATTGCATCAAGGACTGTTGGATTATCATATTTATTAAGAATTTCATTTACCTGTTTTAATTTTAATGATTCTTCCTTAGGATATTCTATATGAATTTTTGATTGTGGTTTATATAAACAAATTTCTCCAACATCAGTTTTTTGAATATCACACCTAATATCACATCCAGATTGTAATTTATAGTTATGAATACCATTATTTTCATTTAATTGTCCTACAGTATTGTTTATATCTCCTTTAATCACTGATTTTATCTCTGGAACAGAATTATAAATTTTTTCAGATGTTTTATTATCAGTATGCTGTGTTATTAAAACTAATGATTTTTCTGGTAAATATGGTGATGTTTTTAATGGAACTGCAGGAGTTATTAATGGTGTACCTACCTTTCTTATTGAACTAGTTGTTGATAAAAAACCATTTTCAATCATTATCTTCAATACATGTGCCATTACAGTATCAATGTGTCTTTTATTACAACTAGTACATTTTTTATAGTTTTTATCAACATCATCTAGATTTAACTGTCTTTTTATTGGAATTGATTTCTTTAATTTCTTTGTATAACAGTCAGAACATGGATTATATCTTGTCTGTATATCTTCAAGAACCTCATTTCGTGATATTATACAATTTCTTTTACACCTACATTTCATAATAATAGTATGGTATTTATTATAAAAATAATTTAGAAAATAAATTGTAATACTATTTATTAAATAAGTAATAAATATAATAGAGCAACACATTATGAAATACATGGAAATATATAAAACTAAAAAGGAACCACAATTAGATAAAACTGAAATACAAGAATATCAAAAAATAAAAGAAAAAATAATACAACAAGAAATTAACAATGAAAAATCTATAATAAATAAAGATGTAATTCATGAATTAATAACTAAAAATACCACAAATCATAAAATTCTAAATAAATTATTACATGATATTCAAGGATATGGTAAAATAGATGACATGATAAATGACGATGACCTCGAGGAAATAATGATAATAGGAAGTAAAAAACCAGTATATGTTTATCATAGAGAAAAAGGAATGATGTTAACCAATATAAAACTAAATAATATGGAAATACGCCAAATAATTGATAAAATAGCAAATAATATCCAAAGAAAAATCAATAAACAAAGCCCAATACTAGATGCAAGACTAGATGATGGAAGTAGAGTAAATGCAACAATACCCCCAATTACTGCAGATGGTCCAACATTAACAATAAGAAAATTTAGAAAAAATCCTTATACAATCTTTGACTTAATAAATAAAAATACCTTAACATTAAATTTAGCAGCATTTCTCTGGATAGTAATTGAAGGATTACATATTAGACCATCCAACATAATAATAGCTGGTGGAACTGGTTGTGGAAAAACAACAACACTCAACACAATATCATCATTTATACCACAACATGAAAGAATTATAACAATAGAAGATACTCTTGAATTACAAATACCACACAAACATATCATTAGAACTGAAACAAAACCACCCAACATTGAAAATAAAGGTGAAATAACAATGGATTTACTACTAAAAAACTCCTTAAGACAACGTCCTGATAGAATAATTATAGGAGAAGTAAGATCAAACGAAGCAATAACATTGTTTACAGCATTAAATACTGGACATTCTGGTATGGGAACATTACATGCTAATTCAACATATGAAACAATAACACGACTAACAAACCCACCAATGAGCGTTCCAAACATTATGATCAAATCAATAGATTTTATAATAATGCAAAAAAGAATTTATCATCCAAAATATGGAATTATAAGGCGAATAACTGATGTAGCTGAAGTTGTTGGAATGGAGAATAATAAAATTCAATTAAATACAATATACAAATACAATTCAGTGAATGATAGTATAAAATACACTGCAATAAATTGTAATGCATTGAATAAAATAGCATATCTTACAGGACTCACATACAAACAAGTACATGAAGAAATACATGAAAGAGAAAAATATTTAGAAAAATATCATGATAAAAACATGAATATAGAAAAAGTACATGAAATTATAAATAATTACCATCAAAAGACATTATGAGAGAATTTATAGAATATGTGGGATTTAAAACAATAAAACTTTATTTACATATAACTAAGAAAAAGTCATTGTCAGAAACTTAG
>NZ_MUZW01000054.1:0-15192 GCF_003266085.1 Methanosphaera sp. DEW79
CACTGTTTCTATTAATCTATAGAAAGTAAAATGTTAAATAACATTAATCAAAGGATTATATTAATTAGCAGTAATAAAAGAATCATATTATTCCTTTATATTCACCACATCCAATATAACAATAATTATATCGCGTAAATTTGGTACATACATCAAACTAAATCATCAACACAATTGCTGACTTTACTTTAGCTCTCATATCATCATAATATTACTACATTTGGAAAAAAACAAACTATCATAACAAATAACAAAACCAGTTATTATAAGTTCAAGTGTTTACGCTATTTAATGTAGCACATACTATTGTCAACAAAACAACCATCACAACAAAAATAGAAAACATTGCAAAAAATATTATGTAAACACCATACAACAACAAATAAATAAATAAAAAAATAGATAAAAAATTATTCTTTAATAATAATAAAAACTCTTTTTAGAAGGAATTTTATTAAATTCTTTTTCTTCAGAATAAAGTTAATAAAATATGAAGTGTTAATATATGAAAGGTATAAAAATTACTAAAAAAAATGCAAATAACATACGAAAAAATCTAATTAAAGAAAATCAAATACACAGAGACTATAAAATAAAAAGTGATGACAAATACGTCTATATTCCATTAATAGAAAACTACAATGAAAAATTAATTAAATCCTTAATTGATAACTACACTATAACAATTGATGACTATAATTTTATACCTTATAAACATAGAGCTAAAAACTTCATGGAATACCTTGATAATAAAATACCTCAAAATGAACTTGAAGATATAAGAAAATCCTTTGATATTATCGGTGATATTGTAATACTAGAAATTCCACCAGAACTTGAAAATGAAAAAAAAGTCATTGGTCAAGCAGTACTTGATTTTACTAAAAGAAAAAGTGTGTATTATAAGAAGAGTAAAATTCAAGGAGTAAGACGTACAAGAGAACTTGAACATATTGCTGGAATTGATAACTTAGAAACAATACATAAAGAATTTGGTATTAGATTCAAATTAAATCCATCAACAGTATATTTTAGTCCACGACTTGCAACAGAACGTTTACGTGTTGTAAAAGAAGTAAAAGAAAATGAAGTTATAATAGATTTCTTTGCAGGTATAGGTTCATTTCCAATAAGTATTGCACATAGGAAAAATGCTAAGATATACAGTGTAGATATTAATCCTGAAGCATACAAGTATGTACAAGAAAATATTAAACTTAATAAATTAGTTGGAACTGTTATACCAATTGAAGGAGATATAAGAAAGGTAATTGATAAACTACCACTTGCTAATAGAATCATAATGAACCTACCTGGTACTGCTAAAGAATTTCTTACAGTTGCTATTAATCATCTACAAAAGGATGGTATCTTAAATTACTATGAATTCTCATCAGACTATGAAACAGTGATAAAAAGAGTAGAAAAAGCAGCCTATCCACGTGAAACTGATGTTTTAAATATTAGAAAAGTAAAATCTCAAAGTCCAGGAGTATGGCATATAGCCCTAGATATGAAAATTAAATAAAAAAAAGAGAGTAGAAAAAGGTATTATAATGGTTTTTTAATACCTTCCTCTGTAATAATACCAGTTATTAAATCTGATTCAACAATATCAAATGCCGGATTTTCCACATTTGTTTGTTTTTTTGAAATATATTTACCATTAATACATAACACTTCCTCAGGCAATCTTTGTTCTATTATAGTATCAAAAATATTATTCTCAAAATCAAATGTACTCATTGGTGCAGCAACATAAAATGGAATATCATATCGTTTAGCAGCAAGAGCAACCATTAATGAACCAATTTTATTAGCAACACCATCTTTTGCAACCCTATCAGCACCAATTATAACCTTATCTACTTCACCTTTTTGCATCATATGTCCTGCAGCACCATCAACAATTAAACGTACAGGTATATTTTCTTGTTGCATCTCAAATACACTTAGTCTTGCACCCTGAAGTACTGGTCTTGTTTCATCACATATTACATCAATATTTTTATTAGCCTCATGTGCTGCTCTAATAACACCAAGAGCTGTACCATAACCTGCACATGCTAATGCTCCTGCATTACAATGTGTTAATATAGTATCATTATCATCAATAATACTATTTCCATATTCACCAATCTTTTTATTAATAGCAACATCGTCCTTTTCCATTTCAATTGCAACATCAACTGCCGATTTACCCCTGGATACTAAATCAAGAACTTTATCAACGGCCCAAAAAAGATTTACAGCAGTAGGTCTTGCAGATTTTATTTCATCACCAATAACATCCATGTCCTCTCCAGCTAATTCTCCAAGAGCCATACCATAAGCTGCAGATACACCTATTGCAGGAGCACCTCTTACCTTCATAGTTTTAATTCCATCTATTACATCAGTATATGTTCTACATTCCACATATTCTATTGTATGTGGAAGTTTTGTTTGATCTAATAAAAATAATCTGTTATTTTCCCAATATAATGTTCTAATCATAATAATTACCTCTAAAAAAACAATATTCTCATGGTTAATATATAATATAAAAAGTATATAAATTCTATTTTTCCTAAAAAGAGTTAAAAAGAGTCATTATTTAATAATGACTGTTAGGTACAAGATCCAATGAAAAATCATCACTCTTTTTACCAGGTATTCCAAATGCATCAGCTCTACACTGAGTACATGCCCTAAATACTGGAAGATATTCTTCAACTTCCTCTCTTACCTCACTTAACATGCCACAACCTGGACGTTCATAATCCTTAAATTTATTCATAGGTATTAATGGTAGGACATTCATAATAGATGCACCCTTACTTTTAACAACAGATGCAATTTCTTTTATATGTTTATCATTTACTCCTGGTATTAATACAGAATTTACCTTCACAATAACACCACGTTTAGATAACATTTCAATACCCTTAAGTTGATTATCTAAAAGAATTTTAAAACCCTCAACTCCATGATATATCCTTCCACCATACTCAATATTATCATATATTTTAGAACCAATATTAACATCCACTGCATTAACAGTAATTGTCACAGTTTTAACACCAACTTCTGCTATTTCATCAGCATATTTAGGTACAAGTAGTCCATTAGTACTCATACATAATATAAGATTAGGAAATTCTTCCTTAACTTTTCTAAATAATTTTAAAGTATTAGGATTACATAATGAATCTCCAGGACCTGCAACACCAATTACATTAATAGGCATGGATTTAACTGTCTTTCTTATATGATTCATTGCCTCATCTATTGACATGATACATGAAGCTACACCCGGCCTTTTTTCTACATCATTAAGTGATCTTGTACAGAATCCACATTGAATATTACATTTTGGTGCAATAGGAATATGAATTCTTCCAACTTTATCATGTATTTTTTCATTAAAACATGGATGAGCCTGAGTTACATGTGCAAAATGACTCATCTTCTTATCGTCTTTATTATTCAATGAAAAAACCTCCTTAAATCATGAAATAATCACATATTTTTAACTTCTTCAATCACTTCTTCAAATTTCTTATTCCATTTCTCATCAATAATTTCATCACTACTCATAAGACAAATTAAATTTCCTTCACTAGCATTACGTGTCATACGAAAACCTTCAGGCATAACCCTAAATAATGCATCATATACCTTTCTTTTAAGTTCATGTGATGGATCAATAATCATTAAATTCTCAGCATCAACTGTTGGATTTTTAATTTCAATCTTATATCTATCAGGTTGTGAAACATTAACACGACCCTCTTTACTCCACAATACCCTTAAAAGATCTGGAAGATAATTCTCATTTTCTATCTTAATTTTTAAAACATTATCCTCTATAACATATGATGCCATATCAGTTAAATATATTGGCTGTGATGCTTTTTCTAGTTTTACTACCCCAATAAATAAGGCATCTCTAGGATCAATAAATAACTTAACTGCACTTATAGCCCTTGCTAATTTAAGATCTTGAAGTGCATGTCTTAGTAATGTATCATATACTTGAGCACCCACTTCATCATAACACTCTACATACATGGGAATCCTCCATTGTAATTAGAATCTTTTACTATCATCAATATCTGTATCTTTAAGTCCAGAAACAAGCATTGCAGATCCCACTGCTCCAATATACTGTGAATATTCTGGTACAATAATATCAATACCACCAAGAATATCTTGAACAGCATCAACTAAACCTGCTACAAGAGAAGTACCTCCCACTTGTATTAAAGGTTCACGAACATCAATTTCCTGTAATTGTTGTTCATATACTTGTTCTGCAACAGAATAACATGCTGCACTAGCAGCATCTTCTTTTGAAGCCCCACCTGCAAGGGATGTAACAAGATCCTGAATACCAAATACTATACAGTAACTATTTAACACAGCATTTTTATAATTACCTTTCTGAGCAAGTGGACCAAGTTCTGTAATATCAACATCTAATCTCCCACTAGTCATATCTAAAAAACGACCAGATGCTCCAGCACATATACCACCCATTGTAAAGTTATCAGGAATACCATTATTTACAGTAATTACCTTGTTATCCATACCACCAATATCAAGAACTGTTGCTTCACCTTTTTGTGCACCAGCCAAATACACAGCACCTTTACTATTTACAGATATTTCTTCCTGAATAAGTTTTGCACCCATATGCTTACCTATTGTCATACGCCCATAACCAGTGGTCCCTATAGCTTCAACATCATCAAGTGTATAATCAGTTTCTGCAAATGCTTCATTAATAGCATCATTTGTACAACCAATAATATCACCAGTTTTTACCCAACCAGTACCTAATACTTCATCATTTTCCATTAATGCTACTTTAGTTGTTGTTGAACCACTATCTATACCAAGAGTAAGACCTTCTTGTTTTTCACGTGCAAGAATACTTTTTCTTGAAACTACAGTGGTTAATGCCTCCATACGAATAAATAATTCAGATGCTTTTGTTTTTTCTGTAAATGAATATGTTACTACAGGTAAATCAGTATTATTTTGTATTAATCTACGTACTTCATTTCTTGCAATTGCTGCTTCTGCACATCTAAAACAAGTACATATAAACACTGCATCAGCTTCATTTTTACCTTCTACAAGGGACATTGCCCTTGCAATCATTAATTTAAGACTTGAACTTGCACAGCTTAAACCAAATTTTTCATAAGCCTCATCAATGTCATCTAAATTCACATCAGGCATAACCATTTGTGCACCAAACATACCTGCTGCTTTTTCAATTTCCTTTTGAACACCACTATATTCTGTTCCACAAGATAGTTGAGCTATTTTAATCATTATCATCATCTTCCATATTATTTAAGTTATCAAGAAATGTATTTATTTTATGTACCATTTCTACAGTTGCATCACGAGATGTAGGATAATCTAACTCCAATACTGGAATATCTTTTCTTCTTAATGAAAATACTGTTAATTCAGATGATCTAGCACATCCTACACATCCAAAACCATATGGTGCTTCATTCATTATAATAGCAGCTTCTGCTTCTTCTATTATTGGACCAAATAAAGACATACGACCACGTACACCAGAGGGAACTTCTATTGCAGCATATTTAAGACCACTTATTGGATCGTCCTCAGTCATGTTAAATGGAGGTGCATCAATATCTGGACTTGTTACCTTCTGTTTCATCTGTTTTTGAACAACTAATGGTTCATGACCACATCTAACTACCATATCTGCTAAAATCATAGAGTTAGGTGGAAAAATTGCAACTTTCATAATATAACCTCTAATTAATTCTCCTTTTTCTAATTAAATTCATTTATTATTTTTTCTAAATCATTTAATGATATCTTCTTTTTATAAGGCCTCATATCACAATTTAAATTATCATCATTAATTACTTCATTTTTATATTTGCCAGTATGAAGTCCTTGAAGAAAATCATTAATTCTATCTATCATACAAATTATTTTCTCCCTATTATCAGGATATGCTAATTCAAGTATTGGAATATCTTTTTGTTTAATTAACTGTATTAAAAGTTTATAATGATTATAACATCCAACACAACTAAATAATATCAATTCATTTAAATGATTATACATATGTTTGTAACCTTTAGGACGTGGACCCATAATAATAGCAGCATCAGCATCCCTAATAATAAAATCAAACATAGACATACGACCACGTAGGCCTGATGGAGTCTCACATGAGGCATACTTATTTCCAGTTAATCTCTCATGATCCTTCATACTAAATGGTGGAGCATCATAATCACAAAAAGAATCATCATAGGGATCCTTTTTTCGTAATTTTTCCTCTGAAAGATTTGTTGATGATAAATATTCATGACCATTCTTAGTTACTAAATGAATAATCATCATAGCACCATCAGGAATTACTGCTATTTTCATGAATAACACCTATTTTTTAGATTCAACTTCATCTACAATACTTTTAAAATCATCAACTGAAATCTTTTTAGGTAATTCTAAATCAACATGTTTTGGATGTTCTAAAGCATAACTTACATCCTCTAGTAATTTATATTCAGCTTCAATTTGATGAAAACCTTCACGAGCTCCCCCTCTTTTAGCTCTACATCTCCTTGGATCACCTGGAGGAAAACCTCTAAATTTAATGAAAATATGACTAGGATCTAATTTTCTAGTCTTTTCAATTGCTTCCATAATATCTTCTCTAACACCATTAATGTTTGCACCATAACAAGTTAGACGAATATTAATAGGTAATTCAAGTAAATGTAAAAAATTCATTAATTCTTTTGAACTTACTCTACATCCAGGACCTAAAACAATCATACGAGTTATTTTATCCTTCTGATTTGAATCTCTGTATGTTCCATCACCCATTGGAATATGACAAAATTCTGTGTCAATATCTTTAGCGTTCTTTGACATAAACAGTATCTCCTTCTTTAAATGCTTTTAGATTATCAAATCCAGCAACAACTTTTCCAATCACATTAGTAGCACTGAATGATTCACCAGTAGGACCAAATTCACTATTGTCTTCAAAACGAATACCAATATTACCAACATGTTTACATGCAGTGTTACTTACACATATTTCCCAAGCATTAACCTTATTATCTGGTAATTTTTCTGGAATTAAACCTTTAGCTTCTTTATTCACTGCTTTAAACATGATTATATTCATTTCCTTTATTGCCATATTAACACGTAGATGTCCAACATCACCATTTAATAAACCAGAAATTTTTCTAAAATACCATACTGAACTTGGATTTTCATCAGCATATAATTCTATTTCAACAAAATCATCCTTAGGTACTCCCAATGTCTTAAGTTTCTTTTGTTTATCAATATCCACAGTATAAAGTGGGTCTTGTGCAACAATTATAGCATCATCATCAACTAATCCATCACGTTCATGTTCAATACCTAAGTTTTCAAGATAAATATCAGCATCTTTTTGTGTTAATGCAACAGTAGATATCTTTTCAGGTACTGTTTTAATAGTTATTTTTTCATGTTCTTTAACAGTATCTAATAACTGTATACCTCTAGATACATAACCAATTATGTTATGTGAAGGTACTCCTACACGATCTTCTCTGTAGATATATACTCTTCCTACACCAGCACCCTGATTTCTTAGGGTAACTGCACCACGTTTTCTTTTTTCAATAACTTCTGAATCCTTTTCTAAGCCCCTTAATTTATCATTACCAATAAAACTTTCAGATTCATAGTCTACATAGAAAGTTCCATCTTCTATTATTTTAAGAAAATGTTCAAAGGATATTGGTGCTTCATGATTTGCCTCAATTTCAACATAAGTAAATAATTCATTACCTTCCTTTAGTGTTGTTGATAAATCTGTAACTGATGCACTATTAATAACACTTTTACGTTCAATAATAGGTTCAATATTTATAATTTCATCAGTATTTTTAAGTTTAAGAATATTTCTTTTACCACCAACAACTGTAGCAACAATTCCCTTATTCTGATTAGGTACACTATAAATTGATTGATGTTTAGATTTAGAGAAAATAATATGAGTAGCTTCATTTGAAAATCCAGATAAACTGATGATTACATCCCATCTATTATATAAATACTCATTATTTGTTGGCTCTAAATCAGATTTTACTGCACCCATAGCCACTTCTTGTGATGTAGTCCAACGAATTACTTTATTAATAAATTTCTTATAATTTTTTTTCCAGAAATCTGTTAATAATTCTGCATTATCAACTAATTCAATAATTACACTACCACCAGTAGTTTCTATTTTATATTTATTTACTTGACTTTCAAGTTCTTGCCTACCTTCAATTAAGGCAATAGGTGTACCACTGATATATGGTGCATTAGAAAGTTTAATAGCATCTTCAACAGTTGAACCAGCAGTTATATCCATTTCAATATCATTGATTTTTACTTGCATTTTTTCGCCTCAATAAGAGTTAATGAAATATCAACATGATATAACTCTTAGTTTATTTAGAAATTTATGAAGTATTTCTATAATTTAAACTTTAAGCTTTATACTATTAATAGTATTATAAAAAAAATATAATATACTTATATATGAAGTATATTTTTTAGAAATAAATTCTATTGAAATATATACTAAAAATTATTTATTTTAAAGACATATTAATATAAAAAACAATTAGAAGTTATAATTAGGGATCATATTATGTAGCAGATTATAGTCCTTGGCTTGAAGATATGATTAAATTATTTGCAAATATATCAGATGTAACAGCACAAAATTCAAATGTAAAATTAGATACAATACTTGAAAATCAAAACAACATAAATGATACACTACTGGAAATTGCAGAAATAAATAAAATATTATCAGAGATTCTCTTTAAATTAAACAATACCCTATCTAATATAGATTATAATCTAGAGACTAAAAAAAAAATACTACATCTACTTTAAATATATCTAATGATAAGACAGTATATAATAACACAGAGGATAATTAATAAAAAAAGATAATATTAATAAAGAGTAGTATGTTATACTCTAAAAAACCAATTTCATAGATAAATCTACCTATTTAGTTTTTTAAATAGAAAAAATATAGTATAAAACTCAAAAAAAAGAATAAGATAAATCAGGTTTATTTATCTTCTGAAAAACCCATGATAATTTCATTACTAAAATCAAACACTGTTTTTGTTTCGTTATTGTATGACATGGAAAGTTTATGATTAGATGTAACCTTACCTACACAATTTGCATCAATATGTGCTTTATTTAGAAGACTTAAAGTTTCATCTGTTGTTTCTTCAGGTGCAGTTAAAACAAAAGCACTACCTGGATACATTTTAAACCAACTAATCCAATCAATATCATTTGCACGTGGAATACTTTCTAAGTCTATATGAGCCCCCATATCAGATGCTTCAAGAAGCATACCTAATGTTCCAACAATACCAGGATTACTAATATCCTTTGCTGCATGAACTAAATGTTTCTTACCAATAGTTTCCATTACATTAATTTGATTTTGAACATAACTTGGACTTTTATCACTAGTTGTATCCCAATTAATTTCTGTACCTGGATAAACATCACCATCCAAATCAATAGCAACTATTACATTATCATCATTTACTGCCCCACAACTAGGTATAACAGCATCTTTATCTACAATACCACTAATTGCAACATCTAAAGCATCATAAGGTGTATCAGGATGAGTATGTCCACCCACCATTGGTACTCCAAATTTTTTCACACCTTCCTTAATTCCATCCATTATTTGAGCAGTAATTTCAGGATTAGATGATGATAATACATTTGTCATACCCATTGGACGTCCACCCATTGCAGCAATATCATTAACATTAACAAGAACTGAACAATATCCTGCCCACCATGGATTAACATCCATTAATGCACCCCATATTCCATCAGTAGCAAGTAACATTAATTGATTATTACCAATATCAACTGCCGCTGCATCATCACCAAAAGCTAGATACACATTACCTGAAACATTATATACATCCTTTAGTTTTTCACGAACATCTGCAATAGATCTTTTACGTGTAACTCCCTTGAATGTTCGTATTGATTCTACTATTTCATTAAAATCCAAATTATTACCCTCTATTTTTTTTAAATAAAAACATTAATATAAGATTAATTCTCAATTTTTATTACATAATTATTTCTTTTATATCTTTAATCTAATAATTGTTTATCAACAAATTTATATGAAATACCAGAATTATCTATAGTATCTAGAATTTCTTTCTTAAATTCCACAAGATCATCCACATTTCTACTTATTTTATTAGAGAAGACCTTTTTAAATATCATTTCCCCAATAATATCATCATATCCACTTTCCACTTGAATAATAATAGAATCATCATGTTTAAATCCTTCAAGAACAACCTTATCCAAGTCTCCATCAGTAATTCCAATAATTGGAACATTAAATCTATATAATATATCTGATGAAAGTAGTGTTGTATCATCCCCCACTGATACTACTAAATCAGCATTTCTATATTGATATATATCTTCTGCTGCATGATCAAGATAAACAACTGTTAATTTATCTGATGATATATGTTTCATAAGTCTTGGTTTAATATTGTTTGTCTTTCTAAGAAGACCTGTTTTAACAATAGCTTTTGTTAAATCAACTTTTCCTAATTTTTCAAGACCATGTTTTTTTATTTTACCACCAATCATCTTAATAATTTGATTATCTTGGGCAATTATTTCTAGATTACTAGATGTTACTCTACCAATTATTGTTCCATTTAACATGATATTTTCACCAGGAGAAACACCTGCAATCTTTCGCTTAATTAGACCTTCCTCCTTATTATATCCTGTTAAATTTTCAACAATACTAGTTACTTCATTTGATGATACAATAGGCATGTTTAAATCCTTAGAAATATTATTTAACAACGTCTTATCAACATTATCACTCCAACAAATTATAGCACCATCACTTGTATCTGGTCTTTCAATCTGTATTAAATCAACATCCATCCCCACATTATTTAATACTTTATAACCAAATGTATGACCTGTTATCATGGACTTTCCATAATTTAATAAAAATAGAATATCATTATCCTCAGATAATAATTCTATTGACTGACTTGGTAATAATTTATCTTCTATATTAATAACATTCTCTAAACTTGCATCTATAACAGCAGTTCTCCCCATTGTTCCACCAAGTCTAGCTGATACAACACCATAATTTGATAGTAAATTTATTATTTTCTTTGCATAACCTTTATCTATTATAGTAGGTCCATGTACTATAACACCAATTTTTAAACTCATAATATATACCCTTTAATGGTTACTTCTAGCATTCAGTCTTTTTCTAATAATAGGTGAACCACAAATATCACATACCTCTTCAGTACTATCAGAAGAGTATTCTTTTCTACAACCTTTACATATTCGTTTCCATTTTATTGTTTTCTTAATTCCTTTAGTTCTTACAGACATGAATTTAAGATTTAATAATTTTAAGGCATTTTGCATTGAATAATCATCAGTTACAGTGATTACATCATGACCCATTTTCTTATATTTTAATGATAATGCAATTATATCCTTATCAGTATCAGATAATCTCATTAAATCCCCACTAGATAATAACACTTCTTTTATATCTTCATCATCATCGTATACTACAGTTTCAATTCTTATTTTTCCTTCAGAAATATAGTTGTTTAATAAAATTTCCGTATTAATATCTTTAATTTCAGAAACTGTGGATGATGTCATAAGATTTAATGAATCGTTTGAACAAAATCCATTAATTAATCCAGATGCATCTAAAACATATATTTTCATATTAAAACTTTTCCCCTTAATTTATTCAATATAAATAATTATTTATAATATTTAATTTAGATTTTTCTAAAATTAAAAAACATAAAATAAAAAAAATATAAATCCATATAATAATATAAATTCAATATAAATATTAAAAATAATATTAGCTATCTATAAATTATAAAATATAAAAAATAAATATCCGAGGGATTTAAATGCGTTTATTAAATGATTTAATTGGAAAAGAAGTTTTAGACCATACAGCATTAGTTATTGGAAAAGTTAAAGATGTGGAAATAGATACCTCATCAAATAAAATTGAATCTATTATCATATCAAAAGGTGGAATTGGTGAAAGTATTGGAATTTCTAAAGCTGAAAGTTTAGTTCCTTTTGAAATGATAAACCGTATTGGTGATAAAGTAATTCTTAAAAAAGCAATAAATGAAGCAGAACAACTTGTTGAAGAATTAGAAAATGAAATATAAGGACATATTACAATGACAGACTATAAAAATAAATTAATAAACTTATTAAAAGAAAATAATGTAATTAAATTTGGAAAATTCACATTATCTTCAGGACGTGAAAGTGACTACTATGTTGATATGAAAAAAGCAATAACTGAACCTGAAATACTAGATTGTGTAGCTCATCTTATAACCAATGAAATAGAACATGATAATATTGATAAAATAGCAGGACCTGCATTAGGAGCAGTTCCTATTGCTACAGCAACATCATTAATATCAAAAAAACCAATGTTAATGATTAGAAAAGCTAAAAAAACATATGGTACAAGTAAACAAATTGAAGGTGAATTACTTGAAAATGATGATGTTGTAATAGTTGAAGATGTTACAACAACTGGTGGTTCTTTATTAAAAGCCATAAATGTTATTGAAGATAATGGTGGAAATATAGTTAAAGCATTTGTAATTGTAGATAGAGAAGAAGGTGCTCAAGAAACATTTAAAGAAAATAACATTGAATTCACACCACTTTTAACTATTAGTGAATTTAAAAAATATTTATAATTCTAACTAAAAAATAACTCTATACTAAATAAAAAACAAGTTATTTCTGTAGATACCAACACCACATTTAATAAATAAAATATTTAAACTATTATATTATATAAAAAAAATATATTATCATACGAGGGGATAATATGAATTCAAAAGAAATTATTGGAATGAAAATAATAGATAAAAATGCAAAAGATGTTGCAAAAATAGCAGAAATTAGTTTTGACACAAAAACATATGGAATAACAAAAATAATTGCTTCAACTGGAAATCCTATAAGTAAAAAATTTTATGAAATAGATCCTAAAAATATACTTGCATTAGGAGATTATTTATTAATTGACACAACTGTTGAAGAATTATCTCAAAATAAATTAGATAAAATACCTGAATCTACAGGAACAAACATAAAAATTAATGAAAGTGTTGGAAAAACTGTAATTGATGCTGATGGAAATGTTGCTGGTAAAATAGCTAATATTGATATTAACTTTGATAATCTTGAAGTTGAAAATGTAACTCTTGCAAAATCTTCATCATTTGGAAAACCAAAGGATATCTACACATTATCTAAAGAGGATATTGAAAGATTTGGAGATTATGTTATTACTAATAAAAAAATTCCAAATTCAGAAAAAGTAGATGAAGAATCTGAAAAAACAGAAGAAAAAACCGTGGATATTGAATAAGAATAAAAATATTTATTCTTAATTATTTTTTTTATATTAACTTTTTTAATTCATCTAAATTTAATTTAATAAAATCCCTAGCTTTATAATCAGACAATAATTTATATTGTTTCTTATGTGTTTTTTTATATGCTATTTCCAGAACTTCTTGTAACTCCTCAATATCTGTATTTATTATTATATTCAGTTGTTTTTTCTGCTTTTCATTTAAATTATCCAGATTACTTTTAACAGTTGAGTTAAATTTTTTAACTACATTAGTATTTCTTTTTATTACTGTACCCATTAAAAAGGAGGGTGTCATTGTAAATAGAAAATCATATTCTTTTAAATCATTGTAAGTTATTTTATCCACCATACATTAATCTCCATTAATATCTTTCATAGATATAATATATTATTTTAACGAAATAACATTATTTTTTTTATCTATTTAATAATTTATATTATATTCATTCTTTAAATAGAGAAAATAGAATATATAATTCAATATACGAATAAAATTCCATTATTCTATTATAAAATTTGATTATAATATATTAAAAGAAATATATAATTATATCTATTAAATGAATTCTTTTATTTTTTGTAAAATAATATCTAAAATTCATTAAATAGATCAAATTCGAAAAATAACAGTTAACTATCACTCAATACATCTAAAAACAGAGCTATTATGAGTATATTCTTTTAATAAAAACAAGTAACTAATCCACCATATCTATAGAATATGAAAAAATAGTAACTTAATAAATAAAAAAATATCTTCAATTATATACTATTAACAATAACAACAAATAGTTTAATACTACCACAAAAAATATTATGATAATTAAAAAGAACAAATACAACTGAAACAAATAATATTTTGAAATAAATAGAATTAACTCTATTTTATCTTAAAATACTACTTTTTTTTAGAAAAATAGCCCAATTACATCTTTAAAACTCAAAAAAAGAAATATTTTAGAAAAAAGATTTATATGCTATGAACTAGTTAAATAATAGTAAGTTAATTATCTACTAGATAATTAACATTTTTTGACTGAAAAATAAATTATATCCAAATTATATAATTATAAGGAGGTTTTATAATTAAGGGTTATCATGTAGCAATTCTATTTGTGGTGATAATTACACTACTAATAGGATCAGTTGCAGCTGCAGATACTACTTCAAACACTACAACATCTAATAAACAGACAAGTAGTATTTCTAGCACAACTACCCCTGAAGTTCAAAAAACACAAGCAACAACACACAAATCAATAGAAAACTCATCACAAGCAACACAAAACACCCAAATTAAAACAGAAAACACAAAAGTACAAACTGTAACTAATGCAAATAAAGTTACAACAAACAATAAAGTAGAAAATACAAGTATAACAAAAACAAATAAAAGTTTGAAAAGTAGTAGTGCTAAAACTGCAACAAAAACGTCAGTCACATCCATTAGAGGAAATAAAGGCGCTAAAATTACTATAAAAGCAACAGTAACTACAAATAATGATTTAAAAGTAGTTTCTGGTAAAACAGCATTTAAAATAAATGGAAAAACAATAGGCCAATCAACAGTAAAAAATGGAGTTACAACACTACCATACACAATACCAACAAGTTGGGCTGATGAAACATAT